>NZ_DCRG01000006.1:0-77922 GCF_002325125.1 Sphingobacterium sp. UBA1498 | reverse complement strand
ACCGTAAGGCAGTTCTGGGATCATCTCGAACTCCCGTTTACTTTCTGGTTTACTGATATTAAATCGAATACGGACGGATTGGACAAAGTTGAAAACCGTTTTAGGGCTGACCTGGGGAAAGTCTGAATGATGCTCTTTGAGCCAGTCGTGCATCTGGGCTGAAGAAGTATCTGGATAAAGGGTCAGTTTATCCTTAACAAAACCCTGGTAGCTATCCAAGTGTTTTTTGCGTGCAATAGGGTTTTCAAGCGCTTGCTCAAACTCATCCACACTTTGGGTAATGTACTTTTTGGTCGTGCGCCAGCTGATCCCGAAATGGCCGGAAATCCAGTTAATAGATTTCCCTTCACGTGACATTTGATGTACTAAATGAAACAACATAATTTTGCTCTGATAATAGTTCATAAATACCTTTGATTTTTTCCTGACCAAAGGTTGTTTTTCTTTTGGGACAACATGTCCCAAAAGGTGAACTATTTACTCCAAAAGGCCCAATCAAAATAATAATCCGACCAGATGGAGTTCTGCTTTATTGTTGCCATTTATTTTGCATTATAGTTGCCAATTTCTCTGAAACTTAATTACGAACACTTCTGCTTTGGTAATTACCAGTTACAATAATAGGTAATAAACTATTAAAAAGCTGTCATTAATAGCATCCTACGTAAATGCTTAATTGCTTTTAAATAATACTTTTACTATCTTCGATAACGATTAAAACCATTAAACAACTATAATGCTTACAAAGAAGATTCTCTGTTTTGCTTTTGGCTACTTTTTGCTTACGCAGACATATGCTCAAAAGATCACATTGACACCAAATAATGTAATGCCTTCGCAGGTAGCTACTCAGTTAACAAACTTCAAGGGACAAAATGCACTACAGGTAAAAGGACTCACAGATGGTGAAAAAACAATGGCGCTGATAAAAGATATTGACTTCCATAACGGAGTGATCGAGGTAAGCATTGCGGGCCAGCCCATGGATCAAGCCGGAGAATCCGCCCGTGGCTTTGTTGGTATTGCTTTTCGAACAAGCGCCGACATCTCAAAAACAGAAATATTTTATTTACGTCCTACAAATGGGCGGGCCGAAGAACAATTGCGTAGAAACCATGCAACCCAATATATCTCTATTCCGGGATATCCTTGGGAGAAACTAAGGGAGGAGACTCCTGGGAAGTATGAGGCTTATGCTGATATGGGACCTGGGGAATGGATAAAAGTAAAAATTGAAGTCAATAACGAAAGGGCAAAACTTTATTTAAATGAGTTTTCTCAGCCAACTTTGATCGTTAATGATCTCAAACAGGGCAAAGATTTGCGGGGAAGCATTGGACTTTGGGTCGGCCCGGGCACTTTAGGCCATTTTAAAGATCTCACATTAGTTAAAGCAGATTGATAGTACACCAATTAACTTTATCTGAGTGACTATGATTTGATTTATCGACTTCGAACTAAACTGAATATAAAAAAGCCCTAGAGCGGGGAACTCTAGGGTCTTAGCCATATATTAACCTATTTTATGAAAAGTATTTGTATTAATAACGTCCGATTTCTCTATTTATTTTGTACAAAACAGCGATTTCTTATTTTTTTATTTTACAAAAACAATCTTCTATAATCAATGCTTTGATAATGCATACAAAGCGAATGTACCTAGCCAATGCGACCCCATATAGTCATCATTGTTTGTAATATTGGGCAAAGAGTACATTAAATGTTTATTAGCCAATTTGTGCAAGTAACTTAACTCAGGTAAAGCCCTTGCGATACCATTCAAACAATTTGCACGACTAAAATTAAGTCCATCCAAATGAACCAAATGTCCATCTGTCCGGTCTTTCACAATACCGGGCTCAAGATTAAAATTTGCACTAAACAGCTCTGGCATAAATACCTTCAGCCATTTGCGGTAATCCTCTTTTTGAAGTACCAAGCTCATACATAGCGCTTCCTCAAGACAAGGAGAAAGAAAATCACTTCCACTTGGCTCAAAAGAAATATTACAGCCTTTATCTTGGCTAAATAATCGTGAAGCATTAGTCATCAATGATTTTTCAAATGTCACATTCCCCGTGCTTCTCGCGTAGTCTAAAGACAACGAAATACCGAATGCAGAATTATCGTGGTATCCTGTTCTGATCGGATAAACCAATTTGGGCAGATACTCCTCATAAGATTTTACTACATGATTCACCAAAGGTTCAAGACTCATGGCCCAGCGTTTTGCATCTTTATCTTTCCAAGTTAACAACTCTTTATGTAACTGTAGCAACCAAGCCCATCCATACGTACGCTCAAAATTTTTATTGTTCTTATCTTTGAAAAAAGCTAATTCGATCGCAACATTTTCTGCTGTAATATTTTGGTTTAATTGTTCCCGAATTTCTCCAGAACTATCCAAATTTGGAAATTCTTTCAAAATATGGACAATTGACCAATAACCATGTACAGAAGAATGCCAATCAAAACAACCATAGAAAATTGGGTGCAGTATGCGCGGTGATTTCAGATCGAGATCACTACCTAGCACCTGTCCGAGTTTATTAGGATACTCCACTTCGATGCAATGTAATGGTAAACTGAGCAAATGCTTCGCTTGAATACTATCCAAGACTAAAGGCTGATTATTTGTACTTGTGTTTACTTTAATTTGCGAATTATTATGGCAGGCTAAAACAGCAAATGAGACGCAAAGAATTCCTATTACTTTTTTCATATTTTTTTGAAACTGTCCGTTATCTAATCAAGTAATTGCTCAACTAATTTGGGAACAGCGACAGTAGCTGCCTCCTCAAAAAAAGTTATATTACGCAAGAATTTATTGTTTGGTATTTTTTTATCGATTAAAAATGTTTTACAATGATTGGGAGCAAATTCCTTGAGTCCAGCTGCAGGATAAACTTGCAAAGAGGTGCCTACAATTATTAAAATATCAGCTTCCGAAACGACAACGACAGCCTCTTCAATCGCTGGTACAGCCTCTCCAAACCAGACGATATTAGGTCTCAACTGACTGCCTTTTTCACACAGATCCCCCATTTTGATCTCATCCCCGGCAATTGGATAAACCAGTCGGTCATCAACAGAGGACCTTGCCTGATCTAGGCGACCATGCAAATGAATAACTTGAGATGACCCAGCTTGCTCGTGCAAGAGATCGACATTTTGTGTGATAACAATTACGTTGTATTTGGATTCCAGTTTAGCTAAAGCAAGATGAGCGAGGTTTGCTTGTGCAAGCGAAGCAGCTCTCCGTCTCAAATTATAAAACTCTTGAACCAGTGACGGATTTCTACGCCAGCCCTCAATAGAAGCTACTTCCATCACATCATGCCCCTCCCATAAGCCGTTTGCATCTCTAAATGTAGGTATACCACTTTCTGCCGAAATACCAGCTCCACTTAATACTACGATATTTTTCTTTTTCATCTAAATTTACTTCTTAATGAATTTAAAAATAGCCCTTTTAGATGACCATCTGGAGGAAGAACACCTGCCATCGATCATTCCTCTATCAGCAAAGTCGCATAGTCATTAGGAAGCTGTAACCGAATAGAATCTTTACTCGCTGCAGCCCGCCGATTCATTTCCTCAAAAGAACGTTGGTAATATACAAAAGCTTTATTTGTAATATGCAATTGCCTGGCATTTTGAATATGAAACCTATACCGATTGTTCTCCAATTTAACATGCTGATATATTCTATAGGTCACCACTTGAATTTGTATTTTATCAAAGTTTGAAATAATCTTCAAATTTGCAGGCTCATAAAAATATTTATCCTTGAAATACATGAATTCATTAGAATTGGCCAAGCTTATTAAAGATAAATTTCCGTGAACCACTTCGCTTACCAAAGAATCAGCCCGCAAGCGTTCAGTACTACTTCCATCTCCAGAATAGCAACAAATAAAAAGAAGAGCGAACAGCGGAATTAATGCAATTTGAACCAGATTCATGGGACTAAATTAATAAAAAATGCTATCGCGCCACAATTCAGGAGAAAATATAGCGCCCGAATAATTTAAAGGTTACTCTCAATAGCACCGGCCTTCTTATCCTTCGATAGTTCATAAGGCTATTTTACTGTTTACATAACAAGTTTATGCAGGAAAAATACATATAGATGCGCAGAGTTATATTGTTTAAGAGATAAATTGTGATACAACAACTAAATTGCTTCAATATTTTCAAAGCAGCATAAGTTGAATCTCCCATTTCATAAATCTCCTATAATTGGCCATGTATGGATAATAAACTCGAGGGTACTCAGAAAGTTACCTATAACCTATTGTAATAGATGTTCGTTATTATTGGATATAAAAGCAAATTTATCTATGTTTGAGGGGTATGATTGAATTATATACAGATGGTGCTTCAAGTGGGAATCCAGGCCCTGGAGGTTACGGAACTATTTTAAGAACTATTTATACGGGCGATAATGAAACCTTTAAGGGAAAACTTATCGAAAAGGAGTTTTCGGGTGGTTACCGCAAAACGACCAACAACAGAATGGAACTAATGGCGGTTATTGTTGGCCTCGAGGCCTTAAAAAACTTGCATCAGCAAGTTACAGTGTATTCTGACTCCAAATATGTTATTGATGCCATTGACAAAAAGTGGGTATATGGCTGGATCCAAAAAGGTTTCGCGGGAAAAAAGAATAAAGATCTTTGGTTGCGTTTGATGACTGCCTATAGATTGCACAACGTACGCCTTGTCTGGGTAAAAGGTCACGCTGGGCATCCGTTAAATGAACGTTGCGATCGTTTGGCCGTTGCTGCAGCAAAGGATAAAGCGAACTGGAAAATCGACAGTGTCTTTGAAATGGAGGAAGCCAAATAAAAAGGGACATACTTTTTGCAATGCCCCTTTTTATTTCAATTTGATTATTCGCCGCTTTCTTTAGCCGCTAGATATCTTTCAGCTTCCAAAGCTGCCATACAACCTGTACCCGCAGCGGTGATAGCCTGACGGAAGACATTGTCCTGAACGTCTCCACAAGCAAACACTCCTGGTATATTTGTCGCAGTACTATCTGGTTTGGTGATCAAATAGCCTGTTTCATCCATATCCAATACTCCCGTAAAAAGATCCGTATTGGGCTTGTGTCCTATTGCAACAAAGAATCCTGTCACTTCTATGTCTTTTTCAGATTGATCCTTATTGTTAATAACGCGAATTCCAGTTACCACCTGACCATCTCCTAAAACCTCTTTTGCCTCAGAATTGTAATGCACTTCGATATTGGGCGTATTCATCACACGGTGAACCATTGCTTTAGAAGCACGGAACTCATCCCGGCGCACTAACATATGTACTTTTGAGCATAATTTTGCGAGATATGTAGCTTCTTCTGCGGCGGTATCTCCAGCACCAACAATAGCAACTTCCTGGTTTTTAAAGAAAAATCCATCGCAAACGGCACATGCAGAAACACCAAAACCATTATATTTTTGTTCAGATTCCAGACCTAACCATTTTGCGGTTGCTCCCGTTGCGATAATCACTGTATCGGCGGTAACTTGTACAGTTCCATCGATTTCGACACGGTGTACGGTCCCTGTAAAATCGACTTTTGTAACATATCCAAAACGAACTGAAGTACCAAAGCGCTCAGCTTGTTCACGCAGATCTTCCATCATCACCGGCCCCGTAATACCTTTTGGATAACCTGGAAAATTGTCCACTTCAGTGGTTTGTGTCAATTGCCCTCCCGGAACAATACCGGTATAAACTACTGGTTTCATATCCGCACGTGCCGCATAAATCGCTGCAGTATAGCCTGCTGGCCCCGAACCAATAATCAAACACTGTATATGCTCAACTTCTTGTTTGAATTCCATAATACTTTTTCTAAGCTATTAATTAAAGTTATTTTTTAAATTTATCTTGCAATCCTTTCAACATGTCCAAGGAAATGCTCTGTGGCGCCTCCTCATTTTGTTTGTTGAACTCTTTTTTCGCAAGTTTTTTATCTTCCGCTGAATGAGCTACAGCCGCTTTAGCTTTTTGCTCGTTCTTCTCCTTTTTGTACCTATTCCAGATATTTTCTAGCACTTTTTTGGTATACAATGGAAAATCTCCATTTTGCATCCAAGCATAGTAGCTCGGCTCCTGCTCAAATACCTCCACAATTGGTTTTCCTTTGTGTTTTCCAAAATTGATCGTTTCCAGCCCGTCGGCATTGTAAACAAGACGTCCGGCAAAATCCACCGGCTTACTTAAATTTGTAAATGCATGTAAAGCTTCCACATCGTTGACGACTGGATGAGACACCACACCATGTTTATCTTCAAAAGCCGCACCTTCATACTTCGTCAACTGCGCTTTCAAAACTTCGTAAGTTGCGCGTACATCCGCTTCAGCAGTATGTGCATTTTCGAGGTTTTCATTGCAATAAAACTTGTAGGCAGCTTTCAAGGTCCTTTGTTCCATTTGATGAAAGATATTTTGAACATCCACAAATGCCCTACCCTCCAATGAAAAGTCAACACCAGCCCGTAAAAACTCCTCCATCAACATTGGCACATCAAACTTATTGGAGTTATAACCCGCTAAATCTCCATCCGCAATAAAAGCAGCTAATTCTACTGCTATTGCTTTAAAATTAGGAGCGTCTTTCACATCCTCATCATAGATGCCATGGAAAAAAGAGGATTCCGCCGGAATAGGTATTTCGGGATTAATCTTCTTAGTATAGACTGTTTCTTCTCCACTGGGCATCACTTTAAGAAATGACACTTCAACAATACGATCGGACGCCACATTAACGCCTGTAGTTTCCAAATCGAAAAATACCAATGGCCTTTTTAATTTTAATTCCATGCTGGATAGTTCACTTTTTTATCAAAAACCAAAAATACAAAGTAGTATTCGATTTTTGTAGTCTAAGAAATTTAATTTACAACCGCTTGATGAACTGGTTCTTCCTGGCTTATTTTACCAACAACAACTTTCACCATTGCGTTAAAGTCCAAATATTTATTGGCAATATCATACACCTTCTCAGGCGACATATTTCTAATCTGATCCATATAATAGGAATAATATGTTAACGTCATCTCATTTAACAATACACTTTTAAACTTATCGGCATGCGAAAAGATACTTTCCAATGATCCTAACATCGAACCTTCCATATAGGTTTTAACAAGATTCACCTCCTCTTCAGAGGCCAATTTTGCTTTTAACAAGTTGATCTCTTTTTCAATCTCTTCCAAAGTCGCTTGCGTTACATCCACCCCAACTTCGGTTACAATGGTCATAAACCCTGTATGTTTGAGGGTAGCAACGGCCGAACCAATACTATAGGTATAGCCTTTTTCTTCTCGAATATTCCGCATGAGACGAGAACCAAAAAAGCCTCCTAACAGGGTATTAACAAACTGTAGTGCAGGATAATCAGGATGTGTTCTTGAAATGGTTTGACAACCTAAGCGAATCGCCGACTGCAAGGCGCTATCTTTCTCCTCATAGGCTAGTTCAGAGGAACCTTGAATCAACACAGGTTTTTCTACGGAAATCAAAGGCGCCCCGTACCACTCCTCTCCAAAAATCTGCTCGAGTTCTTGCAAAAGCTCATCGGAAACGTTTCCAGAAACAATTAACGTGCAATTGCCAGGTACAATTTCTTTCCGGTACAACTCCATTAATTGCATGCGCGTAATCGTGTCATAATCTTCTAGCTTCGGCGTCCGTCCATAGCGATTACCCGTACCGAAGATCAGGTTATAGAATTTACGCCGCGCCAGATAATCATTTTTCTGAATAGAAACTTGAAACTTCTGTTTGTTGTTACGTAAATAGGTATCCAGCTCCTGCTGTGGTATCGATGCCTCCGTAAGAATATCTTTTACAAGAGGTAGAAGTACTTGACTATGTCTATTCAAAGTATAAAGGGATAGAGAAGTCACGTCAAAAGAGTATTCAGGAACTAGAAATGCTCCATAAAAATCCACTTTATCCGCAATCTCTGCACTGGACATTGAGTTGGTCCCCTCTTTAAGTAAAGCACTTAAAGCACTATTTAACAAAGGGTTCTCTGTCTGTCCATCAAGATAGGCATTGTCAAAAATCCATTCGATACGCACCAACTCTTGCTCAGGCGACTGGAAAATATAAACTGGCAAACCGTTTCCAAATTGTTTCTTTATCGGTTCTTTTAAACTGATGTTTCCAATTTCACGAAACACAGGTCCTTGCGTTCTATCCAACATATATAGCCTCCTCCATTTTTGATTTATATAGTAATATCGAAGCATTCTCGGGTCTAAAAATTGCTTGTGCCTGGCGTTGAACCTCCTCGGCACTTACCAATAGGTATTTCGAGACCTCAGTGTTGATACCATCTGCATCGCCTAGCAACTCATGGTAAGCTAAATTCATTGCTTTATCCAAAATGGACAACTCCGCAAAGACATTGGTCGATTCGATTTTATTTTTCACCTTTTCCAATTCCTTCATAGGTACTAATTCGGATTTTATAATCTCCAATTCAGACCACACCGCCCGCTCAGCTTCGTCAAGCGAAACGCCCGCAGTTGGCTTCCCTTCTATAACAAAAAGGTTACTATCTATGCTTCCCATCACATAGGCATTTATCTCACTAAATAACTGCCCCTCTTTAACCAACCGTCGATACAAACGAGAAGAAGAACCTCGAGATAAAATATCTGATAAAAGATCCATGGCAAAATAACCTTCTTCCAATCGTGCTGGCCCGTGAAATGCCATGTAGAGTGCATCAAGAGGTACCTCTGCCCAAATAGTTTCACGCCGCATTTCCTGCTGTTCTGGTTCTTTCGGCAATTGACGATTATATTTTATACCAGGTTCAATATCACCAAACCATTTTTGGGTTAAAAACTTAACTTCTTCAAAATGTACATCACCAGAAACAACCATTATTGCATTCTGCGGATTGTAATGTAATTTGAAAAACGCTTTCACATCTTCCATTGTAGCTTCTTCGATATGACTCAATTCCTTGCCGATCGTTGCCCAGCGATACGGATGTACCTGATAAGCTAAGGGTCGCAACTTAAGCCATGCATCCCCATAAGGTTGATTCAAGTAACGCTGCTTAAACTCTTCGATCACTACATTCCGTTGTACTTCGAGACTTTGTGCTGAAAAAGCCAAACTCAACATCCGGTCCGACTCTAACCACAACGCTGTCTCTAGATTTGATGAGGGCAATGTGATGTAATAATTGGTGATATCGTTGCTTGTGAAAGCATTATTCTCTCCTCCAACTTTTTGCAATTCAGTATCAAAATTAGGAATATTGATACTTCCACCAAACATCAGGTGCTCAAATAAATGGGCGAATCCGGTTTGCTCTGGCGACTCGTCCCGTGCACCCACATCGTATAAAATGTTGACACAAGCCATAGCCGTATTGTGGTCCTCGTGAACCAAAACACGGAGCCCGTTTTCTAATATAAATTTTTGATAAGAAACCATCTAATTTTTTTCGGCGTTTTTAAATCCAGTTAATACCTTTTCGTAATAAAGATAAGGTCTTGGCTTCTTCGGAGCCGGCTTCAGGACGATAATCATATGCCCAATTGGCTTGGGCTGGTAAACTCATCAATATCGACTCTATACGTCCATTCGTTTCTAACCCAAATTTAGTACCCGAGTCCCATACAAGGTTAAATTCTACATAACGACCGCGACGTATTAGCTGCCAGTTTTTTTGTTGTTCGGTAAAAGTTTTATGCTGGTTCTTTTCAACTAGTGTTGTGTAGGTCGGCGCAAAAGTGCGGCCGAGATCACATGAAAAAGCAAAAATCTCATCCATACTATGCCCTGTATTTTCAGTATTTAACTTGTCATAAAAGACACCGCCCACACCGCGTGTTTCTTGTCGATGACGAATATAGAAATAGTCGTCGGCCCATTTCTTAAATTTACCGTAAAATGTATTATCGTGCTTATCGCATACCGCCTTTAGTTGTTGATGGAAATAACGGGCATCTGTTTCATCAACATAGTGCGGTGTCAGGTCTATTCCTCCGCCGAACCAACGAATCTGATCGTTTAGCTCAAAATAGCGAATATTCATGTGTATAATCGGCACCAATGGATTATTGGGATGAATCACAATTGAGACACCTGTAGCAAAAAAGTCATCTTCATTTACTCCGAACGATGTTTTAAGCGTTTCAGGCAACTTCCCATAGACAGCAGAAAAATTAACCCCGCCTTTTTCTAAAATACGACCATTTTGAATAATTCTAGTACGACCGCCCCCGCCGCCTTCTCTCTCCCACAGCTCCTCTTCAAAACGCGCCGATCCATCTAATTCTTCCAGCGCCCGGCATATTTCATCCTGAATTTCTTTATAAGCTAAAGCAATTGCTTCTTTTTTTATCATCTATTTTCTTACAAAATTTTTATGTTAATTTTTCGCTCAAAGCTTGAATAATTTTAGACGAAGGAAGATGCTCATATAAAATTTGATGTACAGCATCACATATAGGCAATTCAACATCATATTTTTTGGCGTATTCCTGAATACAAGCAGAAGCATAATACCCTTCAGCTACCATATTCATTTCTAATTGCGCGGACTGTACGCTATACCCTTTTCCGATCATATTGCCAAAAGTCCTATTTCTGCTGAACTGAGAATAAGCTGTTACTAAAAGATCTCCCAAATAGGCCGATGTATTTACATCACGTGAGGTATCACCATCCACTTTGCCAACAAACCGCCGCATTTCTCGGATTGCATTGGACACCAATACAGCCTGAAAATTATCACCATAGCCTAATCCATGACAAATACCTCCAGCCAAAGCATAAATATTTTTTAATACTGCTCCAAACTCAATTCCAAGTACATCGACAGACAAAATGGTTTTGATAACACGTGAGGATAAAAACGACGCCACCAAAGCCGCACTATCTAGATTTTTACATCCGAAAGTTAAATAAGACAATTTACCTAAGGCCACCTCCTCGGCATGGCAAGGACCTCCCACCACACAGATCTGGTCTATATTAACCGAATAGCGCTGCTCCAAAAACTCACCGATAATCAAATTATCTTTAGGAATAATCCCTTTGATAGCCGAAACAACAATTTTATCACTGAAGTCTTCCTTGGTGACATTTGCTAATGCATCTTTCAAATAAGCAGCGGGAGTATTCAAAATCACTATATCTGAATTCGCAATCACATTTTTCGCATCAGTATCAATCGTAGTAATGTTAAGGTCAACTGATACGCTGCTCAAATACGTAGGATTATGCTTAAACTTCTGGATGTATTCTGCGTCCTCCCCTTTTCTAACCCACCAAAAAATATGTTTATCTTGGTCATTTTCGCATAGCATCTTGATCATAGCTGTAGCCCAGCTTCCGCTACCAATTATACCAATCTTTTTCCCCTGCATGTCTTTAATTTATTTTCGGAAGCAAATATACTTATTTACTGGCTAGATATACGCTTCACGCGGCGAGATATGATATTTTCGTTACTTTCTAAGTAAATAAACCTTTCCAAAAACCGATCTCCAACCCAACAAAATACTCGTTATCCTCCATTTTTATGGGATATACATGTATAAAATTATGCTGTTCCGGATTCCCCTTTCCCGTCGCAAGATCGAATTCATGGCGATGAAAAGGACAGATTATTTTTCCTCGCTCACACCAGCCATTTTTCAACATGGCGCCAGCATGTGGACATTTTCGAGAGAAGGCATAGATTTGATTTTCGAACCAAGTAATACAAATAATTTTCCCTCCGAATTTATGCTCGCTAACACCATGTTTTTTTAGAATTTCGGCGTGTTCAATTTTGTACCAATGAACCATGTGACAAGATAGCTAAAAATTACAGTGAATTTTCTATCTTTGTGGAATTTCAAAAATTTGCACTATATATGGCTTTACAATGCGGTATCGTGGGTTTACCAAACGTCGGTAAATCAACATTATTTAACTGTTTGTCGAACGCGAAAGCGCAGGCAGCAAACTTTCCATTTTGTACAATTGAACCAAATGTTGGGGTTATTACCGTACCGGATGCCCGTCTTAATAAATTAGCTGAATTAGTCAACCCACAACGAATTGTTCCAAATACAATAGAAATCGTCGATATCGCCGGTCTTGTTAAAGGAGCATCAAAAGGGGAAGGCTTAGGCAACCAGTTCCTAGGAAACATTCGTACGACAAATGCGATTATACATGTTTTAAGATGTTTTGACGATGGTAATGTCATTCACGTCGATGGTTCTGTAGACCCTATCAGAGATAAAGAAATCATCGACACTGAACTACAACTTAAGGATCTGGATACGGTTGTAAAACGTATTCAAAAGGTTGAGAAAATGGCCAAAACAGGTGGGGATAAGGATGCAAAAAGAACATTTGATATATTATCAATTGTGAAAGATCATCTCGAAGCCGGAAAATCTGCACGTACGGCAGCGATCGACGAGGAAGATTTCGAGTTTATACAGGATCTAGCGCTGTTGACAGCCAAACCTGTACTTTACGTATGCAACGTGGACGAAGGATCAGTCAATACAGGAAATGCTTATGTAGAACGGGTTAAAGAGGCTGTTAAAGACGAAAAAGCTGAAGTATTGGTGATTTCTGCGCAGATCGAATCAGAAATTGCTCAACTGGAAAGCTATGAAGAACGCAAGATGTTCTTGGACGATCTAGGTTTGGAAGAATCTGGTGTGCACAAGTTGATCCGTGCTGCGTATTCTCTCTTAAATTTAGCGACGTATTTTACAGCTGGCGTTCAGGAGGTTCGTGCGTGGACAATCGAAAATGGCTTTACAGCTCCTCAAGCTGCCGGTGTTATACATACCGATTTCGAAAAGGGATTTATCCGTGCTGAGGTAATCAAGTACGACGATTTCGTCACACTCGGATCGGAGAGTGCAGTGAAGGAAGCTGGAAAATTATCCGTAGAAGGAAAAACATATATTGTCCAAGATGGTGATATAATGCACTTCCGCTTCAACGTGTAATGCGCATGCGTTTTAGAGTCAAAAAACAAAAATAGGCAGTAAATAATTTACTGCCTATTTTTGTTTTTATCACCCCACCTTTACAAAAGGTATTATTTCACACTACACGGCAAGCTAATCGAATGTACATTCGCGCACGTCTGATGGAGCATTATACCATACACCCAAATTTATACCACCTTAAGGCGATATCGACCATGTTACCATAATTTGAAAACGCGCTTACATGACCGCTAAAATTCTGTCATGCGTATCTAAATAGCTTAATTGGGATGAGCTTCGATAAACACTGGCTATTTTACAAAATAGCGATGTTCAATTACCTCCACTTTTTTGATGTCCTTGTCTTCCAAAACTTTTTTCACATCACAATGACCAGTCACTCCTCGGTAAATTAAAACTCCGCCAAGTGTTAATCCAGAAAATCCCGTCAATGGCGATTTGATTAGTTTTTTGACACCCATACCTAAAATAAAGCCCCCTGCAATGACCGATAAAACCCGTTCAGAGGTACCAATATTTTCTTCGATGCAATCGTCTTCTATTTTCGTCTTGATCTTGTCAAATGCAAATGTTAGTAGGTTACTCATAATTCTCTATGTTTTAAGTATATTATCATATAAACAAATGACAGTCCAAAAAAGTTTAAGAATAGGATATAGATTTTATGTTGTTTCTCCAACAACAACTCTTATATTCGTATTTAGAAATTTCAAACACATGCAAATCAAAAAATATTCAGGTGAAATAGTACCTTTCAACGGTGAAGCTTTACGCAAATCGCTTAATCGTTCTGGTGCCAATGCGGATGAGGTCAATCAAGTTTACGATAAGGTTCTCAACGAAATATATGATGGAATTTCAACTAGAGAGCTCTATCAGCTTGCATTTGACACTTTGAAAACTGTTCGAGCCTCCTATGCAGCTCGCTATAGTTTAAAGAAGGCACTTCGAGAACTCGGACCAGAGGGCTTTTATTTCGAAAAATACATTGCGCACCTTTTACAGTCAATGGGCTACAAAAGCACGACCGGACAAACCGTGCAAGGGCATGCTGTTTCACATGAATTAGATGTCGTAGCATATAAAGATGGAAAATTAATTACTGCAGAATGCAAGTTTCGCAATGATATTGACGCTAGAATTTCGGTGACAACTCCGATGTATTACCTGTCCAGATTTAAAGATATCAGCAATATCAATTATCAGTTCTTTGGAGAACAGCTGCAGTTTCATGAAGGATGGCTAATCACAAATGCGTACTTTACCTCCGATTCGATTGATTTTGCCAAATACTATCAAATTAACTTGTTATCGTGGGATTATCCCAAAGATAATAGTATTAAAAAAAGAGTAGACAAAGCTGTCTTCTATCCGATTACATGCCTAACAACACTTTCTGACACTGAAGAGCAGCAACTACTCAAAAACCAGCTAATTTTGGTAAAAGAACTTGTCAACAATCCTGAAAAACTTGACCTCTTAAACCTCGCAAGAGAGCGTAAAGAAAAAGTTTTAAATGAGGCTCATGAACTCTTGAACTACAAAGTGGAAGAAGAGTATTAGGAAATCTCACATTAAATACATGGAATGCGGCAGTAACTAAATCTTGGAGGGCTGATATATTTTACCATACCTAACAAATTCGCTTAAATCAGTCTTATCCCAAAATATACCATAAATAGCCGCTCCTGATCCAGACATGGAAGCATACACTGCACCTTTTTGATATAAAGCTTCTTTAATTTCCTTCAACAATGGATAACGCTCAAATATACCATCCTCAAAATCATTCCGAATGTGAAACTTCCATTCCTGAATAGGCAGACGTATTGCTTCTTCCAAATTAATTTCGGGTATCTTAGGTTGTACACCTGCATAGGCTTCAGCAGTGGAAATATGGATATTAGGCATGATTACCGCAATATGATAGGCATCAAGGTTCAAATCCAAAGGCTTAAAATCACTACCTATACCTGTTGCAAAAACTGGATTATTCGCAACAAAAAAAGGACAGTCGGCTCCAAGTCTGGCCGCATAACCTTCTAGCTGCTCATTGCTGAGATTCAGGTGGAAAAGCGTATTAAGTCCCTTTAACACAAAAGATGCATCTGCAGAACCTCCACCCAATCCCGCTCCAATTGGAATTTGTTTGATCAAATCGATCGAAACACTTGAAATATCATGATCCTCTTTTAGCAATAGAAAAGCTCTTAAACAAAGATTGTCAACACGATTTCCTGGAATATGTTCTCCTTGCATATTTAATATAGTTTCCGCCGAGTCAATCTCTAATAGTTCGATAATGTCGTAAATTGGCAACGGGTAAAGAACACTATTCAGCTCGTGATAGCCATCTGGGCGCCTCGCAATTACTTGCAGTCCAATATTTATTTTTGCGTTTGCAAAAAGTATCATTTGAGTTTATCTAGATTCTATATTTCAAAATTAATAGCTCACCAATGAATAGATGTTGTCACTAAACCTGGATAATCTACCTTTCGCTTTTAAAAAGTCTAAAGAGATAATAAAGCTATAAGCGACAATCTCTCCTCCCAATGTTTCAATAAGCTTACTAGCTGCAACAACTGTTCCGCCTGTAGCCAACAGATCATCATGAACCAATATTCGGCTTCCTTTTTTGAATGCATCTTCATGAATTTCAATCGTCGCCTGACCATATTCCAGTGCATAAGACTCAGATACTGTCTTAAAAGGTAATTTGCCTTGCTTTCTAATTGGAATAAAAGGTAAGCCTAATCTGTTTGCCAGTAAAAAACCAAATAGAAATCCACGGCTCTCAATTCCAGCAATCGCATCGATCTCTACACCTTGTAATTGATCAACAATCGAATCAATCATTTCACTGCACAATGCCGCATCTTTCAATAAAGGTGTGATATCTTTAAACACAATACCAGGTTTAGGAAAATCCACAATATCCCGGATTTCCAGTTTCAATTTATCTTGAATCATTTTCAAATATTAAATAAGGTGCGATCTTGGCAATAGCTAAATCTGAAAGCGTTCCTATTTTTGTCAAATCCTCTATATTAACATAATTTCCATGCTGATCCCGATAATTAATGATCAGTTTCGCATCTTTGGCGCTAAGATACGGATGTTTGGCCAATGAAGCTGCATCGACCTTATTAATATTGATTTTTTTGATTTCATCTAAACTTGACACAACAATATAGTCTTTAATGAGATCATAAGTTTCTGCTGGAACACCATAAACTTCTTTTAACTGTTCAATACGGCAGAATCCTCCCAGTACATCTTTATATTTCAGAATGCGTTTGGACAGAACTGAACCTATCCCTTTAAGAGTCATCAAAGCCGTAGTGTCACAGGTATTTATATCAATAAGTTCAGCTGTATTCCTTTCGAATTTATCATACAACAAAGACGTTCTTTTTTGCTGTTTGGTTATTGCCGTATCGGGAATTGTTTTTATGCGGATATAGGGTTCCAGTCGCTTGTAAAGTCGATCATTAATGGAATAGATTTTTTTTAGATCGGTCTTTTGTCTAAATCGTCCTCCTTTATTTTCGTAGTTTTTCAATACCGCAATCTGTTTATCGGAAAGCCCCAATTTATGCCAATCGGCATGCGGTAAATCATTTGGGTCGAAGTAGAATAGTTTACTATCATCCAAAACAGTATTTGGATTTACTGACAACTCTCTTTCATTATTAGTTAAATAGGCTGAATTTCCCACCTCTTGTTTTGTCGAACTTGAGAGCTCAAGAGAGTCATGAAAGGATTGTTCAAATAGCTTGGCCTGATTTGGAATTGTATCAATTGTGTTGCTTTTAAGCAAGGCATAGATTGTGAAAAACAATACGATAATCACCAAAATTATGAAAAACCCATTTTGCTCTGTTTTATTAAATTTAAAATACGTCAATAGCCTCTTCATAAGCCGCTGATAATTGGGTTTTTAAATTTAATAAATTATAAGGAAAATAAAAAGGAGGTTATTAAAATTAAAAACCTCCTTTTCAACAGTTATTCTCTACAAAGAGATTTACAATTTAGATTTATCCACTTTCTCCACTTGGCTACCATCCTTTAAAGTCTTTGAAATGGCATCAAATGGTCTAGAAACAACCTCTTCTCCTTTTTTTAATCCAGAAATGACTATGATGTTTTTATCATCTTGAATCCCTGTTTTCACTAAAACTTGTTTAACCGCTTTATCTTTTAAAACAAATACATACTCTTCAACTTTCTTATTGGTAGTTGTAGAATCTTTGTCATCAGAGCGTACAGTCACCGATTGAATGGGAACGACCAATCCTCTAGCATGTTTTGTAAATATCTGAACAGTTGCAGAAAGCCCCGGTTTAAATGGAGACGCAACATTCTCTATCATCAAATCCTGATAAGATTCTGCACTGATACGAACCTTTACATTAAAATTTGTCACCTGGTCAGTCGACGACGTGGACGCAGTGGTTGTTGCTATGTTTTTAGATGAACTAGCAATTTCGGTCACTACGCCTTTAAACTTTCTGTCCTTAAAAGCATCAACTTCGATCTCAGCTTGATTGCCTACTCTTACATTATTGATGTCATTTTCATTTACATCAACATTCACCTCCATAGAACTCATATTGGCTATGCGCATAATTTCCGTACCTGCCATCTGTGCCGTACCCACCACACGTTCTCCTTTTTCGATAGATAAAAGTGATATGATGCCGTCAGAGGGCGCATAAATGGTCGTTCGATTTAAATTGTCCTGCGCTTCCTTTACCGACGCTTGCGATTGGTCAATACCATATTTCGTAGAACGTACTGTTTCTCGCTGCGCCTGAATAGACGCCTGTGCAGCGAAATATTCAGCTGAACTTTTATCCATCTCCGCCGCAGAAATAACACGCTTTTCAAAAAGTTCCTGATTCCGTTTATATGTAGCGGCAACATTCTTAAAGTTCTCTTCCTGTTGTTTTAATTGTTGTTGTGCAGCTGCAAGATTAGCGCGCTGTGAATTCATAGCTGCTACAGACCGATCATAGCCAGACTGCAAGATATCGGGTTTTATGCGGCAGAGAACTTGCCCCTTTTTAACTAAATCGCCTTCTTTTATATTAAGTTCAACCACCTCGCCTGACACTTCGGAACTTAACTTCACCTCCACCTCCGGTTGAATTTTTCCACTTGCGGAAACTAACTCATCGACATCCACTTCCTTTACCACATCCACGGCGACTTTAGTAATATCTCCTTTACCAAACCATCCGACTTTAAAACCGATAAAGCCAAGGATTGCCAGGAGTACGACAATGATCAATATAATTTTTCCTATGCTACGTTTTTTCTTTGCCATTTCTTTTGTTGGATCAAATAGGTTAATTGTTATCGAATTGAATTGGATTTCCAATGTAATAATCGATGATCTTTGATCGGAATATTACATTATATTTTGCTTGGATAAGATCAAATTCAGCCTTATTTCGTTCAGTTTGCGCGGTGAATAATTCAAGCGAATTAGCCATGCCTATATCATAGCGTTCCTTGGTCGCCTTAAATGCTGTCTCAGCGCTCTCAAATGCCACAGTTGCCGAACTGTAGCGTTGCTTCGCTGAATTAACATCCAAAACAGCTTGATTTACAGCTTTGTTCAAATTATTTTTCGCTAACTGCTCACTGGCTTCAGCTTGCTTAAAACCAATCTTTGCTTTAGCAACATTCACTTTGTTTTGATTATTATTGAAAATTGGAACTGTTAGATTTAACGTCGTACCCAACGCTTTGTTTCGCCCCAATTGCTCATTAAATGATAGCCTTTGTCGCGTCAAATAGTCTATCCCTTCTGAGGAATAGTTTGTTCCATAACTTACGTTGAAATCCAACGATGGATAATATCCCCCTTTTGCAATTTCTATTTGTTTAGCAGCAACATCTTTATCCCATGCCGCTTTCTTGATGTCCGGTTGATACCGTAATGCTGTTTCATATACTTCAACTGCATTA
Source organism: Sphingobacterium sp. UBA1498 (assembly GCF_002325125.1). NCBI lineage: Bacteria > Pseudomonadati > Bacteroidota > Sphingobacteriia > Sphingobacteriales > Sphingobacteriaceae > Sphingobacterium > Sphingobacterium sp. UBA1498. The sequence continues at coordinate 58,930 of NZ_DCRG01000006.1, read as the reverse complement.
TTATTTTCGACCTTTAGGATAGAAAATTCAACATTTGGCCTAACCAACGAGATTTCTGTCTCCGGTGACATCTCCATCAATTGCTTCAAAGTCAAAAGAGAAAGCTGATAGGAATTTTGTAGATTAACACCGTTTAGTTGGTCTGTTGCTACTTGATTTTTAGATTTAGCAATGTCAGCTATTGTTTTATTCCCTACAGCAAACTGAATGGAATCCAATTTATATTGCTGTTGAGAAAGTTTAAGTTGGCCTTCACTAGCGGTAAAGAGTTCATAATTAGTGATTGCATCAAGATAAGTAATCAAGACATTTAGAACCAGATCATTTTTTATCTTTTCAACCTGAGTTGCAGCGGATTCCAACTGTGACTTTGTCGCCTTAATCTGATTAACTTGTTGAAAACCTTTGAAGAGATTTACACTAGAACTGATGGACCCACCTGCTGAATTCGTCCATTGATTTCCATTAATGGGTTGACCTGCAACTTGATCAAAGAAAAATCCGTAATTTAAACGTTGTGTAATTCCAGCATTTAAGTTCGGATACAAATTAGACTTTGCCTGAAATACATCTTGAGCAGCTAAATCTTTATTCAATTCCGCTTGTTTAATTTGTACATTGCGTTCCAGGGTCATACGAATAGCATCAGCCACCCCAACCACCTGTTGCGCGCGAACCAAGTCATTAGTTCCTAAAAGTAATCCAGTAAATATTACTGCAGAATAATAAAATCTTTTCATGTCCATATGTAGAACCATACATTTTTTCTTTAGATTTGAGCTTCATTTATCGGTTATGTATTTTGTCAAATCTCCATTCTTCCTAAGATGGCTATATTCCAAATCAATATGGCATATGCCACGCCATGATAAAAAAGTCTACCTTACATTTGATGATGGTCCAATTCCTGAAATTACACCTTTTATACTCGATATCCTAAAAAAATATCAGGCAAAGGCAACATTTTTTTGTGTTGGTGAAAATATTAAAAAAAATCCACATTTGTTTCAACGAATTTTAGCTGAAGGACATCAGGTGGGCAACCATACTTACAATCACCTTAAAGGCTGGGAAACAAATGATGAACAATATTTGATGAATGTTGCGCAATGTCAGGAACTGACACAGACCGATCTTTTTCGTCCTCCTTATGCCAAAGCAACAAAATCACAACTGCGACAACTCTATCACAGCTATAGGGTTATCATGTGGGATATTATGTCGGGCGACTTCGATCTGAATTTGAGTCCGCAAAAATGTCTAGAAAACGTTTTATCTAATATTAAAAATGGCTCTATTATCATTTTTCATGATAATATCAAAGCCATTCCCCGTGTCAAATATGCCCTACCTAAAACGATAGAGTTTTTGTTAAAAAACAACTATCAGCTTGCGAGAATAGATTAAGATTTACCTCGGGCAAAAGTGACTTCGGATTCGTAATACTTACCAACACTAACACTAAAATAACCCAGCGCATTATTGTTCAGATTTGAAATAGGATTGGACGGTGAAGCCGCACCAGGATTAATCATCTGAAAGCTATTCCAGTAATTGTAGGCCCCTACATCGATACACTGACGGAGAATACGCACCCGATCACCAACTTTTAGATCCCTATCGCGGTCTATAATATCATGCTGTATTTCAAGCCCGTTATTAAATTTATCGCTAAAAACATCAATAAACCGTAATTTACCACTATTTACCGACATTTTATACTTATAATAATTACCTTTTTCTGGTGGGTCAATGAATACAAGCGTTGGGTAATAAATTGTGTCTGTAAATATAACCCGCTCCGATAGCCCTATAGAATCTACATCTACATAACTTGGCACCTTTGATGTTCCAACGATTTCCCTTCCATCGGCTGTCCGTACCTGCAACTGGTATGTGACCTTCTCTTGTAAACGCAAGCTCTTATTGGTATAAACGCCATCTTTCCCCGCTAAAAAGGTGTAAGTGCGATTATTCTGCATATTTGTAATGATCACCTCCGCGTCAGTTATCGGTGAAAACAGAGAGTCTTTGATGCTTACGACCTTTTGAATACTAATTTCATGCTGTTGATCCGAGACCATTAGGTCGGCTGTGATAACCAACTGACCTGTATTTTCTGGCAACTCCAGATCGATCTTATCTTCGCATCCCCATAGTGTGACTAGTGCAACAACGATGGCACCCAATATCTTCTTCATTCTTTTTTAAAATTTAAAGTTCCAAGTAATCGATGGTATAGTCCCAAATAATGCTATTCGATAAATCTCAGTGACATTGGATTGCCCTTCTTTTTCTCTGAAGTCAATCAAATAGGCATTTTTTCTATTATATGCATTGTATAACCCAAAAGATAAGCTGGAGTAACTATTCTTTGTTCGCTTGATATCATACGTTGCTGCCAAATCTAGGCGGTGATAAGCAGGCATCCGCTGGCCATTCCTTTTATCATAGTAAAAAATTGCACGGTCGTCAACAAAATATTTACCCGCAGGCATGGTAACGGCATCCCCTGTATAATAAACGAAATTAGCACTAAGGTTCCACTTCGGATTTAGTTGATACTGTCCTACAAGGGCTATATTATGGGTTTTATCCTGACGAGCGTTAAACCATTCACCATTATTGATCTGCTCGAATTGCCTTTCACTTTTCGATAAAGTATAACTAAGCCAACCACTGAATCGTCCTAATCTCTTTTTTAGGAACCATTCGATTCCGTAAGCTCGACCTTTTCCAAACAACAATTCTCCTTCCAACAATTCATTTGCCTGCAAATCGGCTCCGTTTCTATAATCGATCTGATTTTTCAAATCGCGATAATAACCTTCCACAGAGAATTCATATCTGTTGGAGGCGAAATTCCGAAAGTAGCCAAGTGAATACTGGTTGGATAACTGGGGCTTAATTGTATTGTTACTCAATACATATTGATCAGTTGGCAGACTGCTCGTCGTATTACTCAATTGATGCAAATATTGAACATTTGTGTTAAAAGATGCCTTTAAAGTGGCTAAATTGCTGATAGCGTAATTCAGCGATACACGAGGTTCCAGATAAAAGTACTTTTTCGCAATTTTGTTATTACCCACGTAAGTAGAGTCTACCACCTCTCCATTATTATCGAATGCATAGAAAGTTCCTGGCCCCAAAGTGGCATAAGCAGAAGCCCGCAGCCCGTAATTTAATTTTACGCGGTCTGTGACGGACCAGTCATCTGTTAGATAAGCTGCTACATCGGCACCTTTTCGATGTTGAATCTGTAATGAATTCACTTTCGAATCCTCGCCGGCTTCGATACTTGCTGGTCGGACCTCTTGTAATGCTCCCTGTAATCCAAATTTTAAATTGTGACCGTCAGAAAGGCTGTATTGAAAGTCTTGTTTAAAATTGTAATTATAGATATCAGAACGAATTTTAAAATTGCTATCGTCCTCAATTTTAACCTGATAATTAAATTTGCTAAAAATGAGCGTTGTATTGCTGAACAGTCTATTGTTCCAAACATGGTTCCAACGCATTGTGCCGGTAGCATTTCCCCAATTGAAATCAAACAAATCATGATAAGCCATAGCATCCTTGCCAAAATATCCTGAGAGATAAAGGGTATTTTTATCATTGATCCGGTAATTTAGTTTTGCATTGAGGTCGTAAAAAAATAATGCGCTCTTCTTTATGTTTTCATCATTTGAAAGTTTTAAGAAAAGGTCTGCATAAGTACGCCTGCCGGAGATCATAAATGAACTCTTCCCCTTTTGGATTGGCCCCTCCACTTTAAGTCTTGAAGCGATAAGCCCCAAGCCCCCTTCTACATTGAAATGCTGGTTATTTCCATCTAGAGTTGTTATTTCCATTACAGATGATATTTTACCTCCATATTGTGCAGGAACACCTCCTTTATAAAAATTGACATCTTTAATTGCATCTGAATTAAATGTCGAGAAGAAACCAAACAAATGGGAACTGTTGTAAACAGGGGCTTCATCCAGTAAAATGAGATTTTGATCACCACCGCCACCTCGCACATAAAAATTGCTACTTCCTTCTCCACCACCTGTCACTCCTGGAAATAACTGAATAGTTTTTAAAATATCTTTTTCTCCAAAAAGCACAGGAACTTTTTCAATTTCTTTTGGACTGAACTGGGTAAGGCCGGGAGTCAAATCTTTAATTGATTTTCGCCTACTGCCTGTCACTGTTACTTCCGCTAGTTGATTTTCCTCTGGAACCAGCTGAACAATATACGTTGAATCCCTATCAAATTGAACAGAAAAGGCCTTTGTCTTATAACCAACAGACGAAACTTCCAGAGGTCTGCTCCCATCTCGGATCGAGAAACTAAAAAATCCATATTTATTTGAAGCTGTAGATTTCTTTTCCATATCATTCCTTATGACAGCACCAATAATATTTTCACCACTGATACTGTCCCTTACAAATCCGGAAATAGATTTAGATTGTTGACTATACGCTTGCTGTACGCAAAACACAAGGGAGGAAAAACAAAAAACAACCTTTATAGGTCTAAACATAATCAAGTAAAATCAAAAATTTTGCTGAAAATAATAAAAAAGCCTTACAATTCGTAAGGCTTAATAATAAGTTTATAATTTGTTAGTTAAGGTCTCTGTTTAGCAAAAATAGTAATTTATTCATTTAAGCCAAATATTTATTATTTTTTATTCTTATTTTTTTCCGATTCACCAAAATACCCTTTGAAAAAAGCCATCTGATACACTATGGACCTAGACCAGTACTCCCAATTATGCCCACCTTCGCTTGTAACGAAAGTATGATTTATATTATGGTACATCAATTTATCGTGCAGTGCAACATTCACAGCATAGAAAAAATCTTCCTTACCACAATCTATCATTAAACGAAGCTTATTATTAACCAATTTTGGAACCATATTGATAACCACACGGCTATCCCATTCTTGTGGTACATCGGCATAATTCCCAATACGGTCTTTAATTTCCCAGTTCATCGGAAAAGGCCTAAAATCTACTCCGCCGGCTGTGCTGCCTGCTGCACCATATATATCCTGATGCTTAATCGCTAATGACAAAGCACCATGTCCGCCCATACTCAACCCTGTTATTGCCCTTCCATCCCGGGTTTTAATCGTCGAATAATGTTGATCTATGTACTCAACTAACTCCTTAGACACGAAAGTTTCATATTGATAATTCTTGTCGTTCGGCATATCCCAATACCAGCTTCCAAAACCACCGTCAGGACATACCACCACATAACCATATTGATCTACTAATGCACCCATACTCGAGTTCTTAATCCAATTACTATAATTGCCTGAATATCCATGCAACAAATACAGCACTGGGTAATTGATTTCTTTAGAATAATTTTGAGGAAGAATGACCACAGTCTTAATCCCTTTGTTCATGGAATGGCTTGGAACAGATAGGGTATCAACTTTGGCGGCATAACATACCGTAAAGGAACAAAAAAAAAGAATGAGGACCGTGAGCACCGGAGCGCCCCTTCTCTCACGGAAAAACCAATTTTTAGCGACATCGGCGATACGAAATCGATCATTTGAATTTGCAGAAATAGATACAGTGTTTATCATAAATTATAGCGTTTTTTCAAAAAAATAAAGATAGGACTTTAAACCGAATGGGCGTTCACTTATCGTGTAAAATCCGCTTCCCATGCTGTCAAATGTGATTGCTTCTCCCTGCGGTTCCACCTGATAAGGTAAAATAGTGGGCCTTCGCTTAAACACCTGCTCCCAAGATTCCTTAGTTTGCCTCTGCCAGTAGAATATATGTGTAATGTTCTTTACAAGAACTTGAATCCCTGTCGGATCTATAGCCGCTCCTGTTGCAAAGGTTAAGGGTAATTCGACGACTTTATCCAAAGTAAAATATTGCCGTTTAGTATTATTAAATACTGGAGCACTATAAACAGTCGATCGAAATTCACGTTTAGATATAACATACAACATGTTGTCTATGGGATCTATCATCACCGATTCTGCATCCAAGCGTTGGTGATTGGGAAATTTTAGATAAATTACACGAATTGATTTTTTGGGAATAAGTTCGGGATCTTCCGCCTGAGGCTCAGGAAACACGTAAAGACATACCCATGTTCTTTTTCCGAGATTATTGCCGATATCCGCAAGAACAAGGAAATAGGTGTCACCAATCTTCACCCGATCAATATCCTCGCAGTCAACCACAGACATCCCTTCAAGTGTTATTTTTTTTAATAGCTGTGCTTCACGATTAATTAAATAAACATGTGCCCCATCGCCACTATCATTATGTACCCAAAAATTCCCTAGACCTGTGGCCGGTGTAATACCCGACACTTCTTTCAATTGTGGATCGGTTAGTTCTCCAAGGGCTATTTGTGTTTTAAAATAATCCTTCCTATTTTGGCTATAGACCTGCAGAGCTAACAGAAAAAAAATGAAAAGCAGGTATACTTTCACTCGTGCAATATTCATGTTTAAAGATACGTTTTTATTGATATTTACTTTACAGTTTATGAAGAAGTCCTCAATACAGCATTTGTTATTAATGTTTTTAGCGCTCTTATTACCATACCAAAATTTACTTGCCCAACGCTCTTCTTTTCGGTTAAAAGTAAAATCAGGCCTTTCGAAAGCCCCACCTTATCTTGTCAAATACTACAATAGCAATCAGTGGGAGAAATTCTATGCTAAAATTCTCAAGTTTGATTATGACCCAAAATTTGAATACCATATCAAAGTCCTTAAGCACAAAAACCATTCGCATCCACGATATAGCTTGATGAAAATAATCTCCAAATCGCTAATGCAAAATACCGAAGTCCGCATATGGGAGGTTGGAGAAAATTATGTATATGCGCCAAAGCATGAACAAATGAAATGCCTTCAAATAAAATCGGACAAATCGAATAAGTGGGAATATCTAAGTGCACCAATTCATGGTTTTGATTATCAGGAAGGCTACCGCTATCGTGTTCGAGTAAAGAAAACGAAACGAGGAGATACTGACTCTTTTAATTACAGTTTAATTGACATCCTTTCCAAAGAACGTACAAATGAATTGCCCAGTGTAGCGGCCTTTCTAGCTCGGTTTAAATGGAATTTACTTCAATTGAATGGAAAGGATGTCAGCTCAAGTAAGGCGAGTATGGGCTTCGATGCCAAGAATGGTACGATCGAAGGCACGACGGGCTGTAACATTTTTTGGGGCGAATTTCACATTAATGGCAATAAAATCACCTTTAACCACATAGCAAGTACTATGCGTTCCTGTAATACCATACATATAGAAAATGAGTTCTTCCAAATATTCGAACAAAATAAAATCCAATTCGATATCGCAGAACAGACTCTAAATTTGTATTATAACGGTAAACTAGTGATGATATTTGGGTTGGAGCGGGAATAAAAAACACCCAAAATCTGGGAAACTTTGGGTGTCTTAGCCATATTATTAACCTATTTTATGAAAAGTATTTATGCCATTCGGAAACGACATAAACAAATATGTGAAATAAATCGGAAACAATCGAAAGCAAAACTTTGTTTTAACAAAATTTTAACAAATAGATAGCTCGTGAGACAAATGAGCATAAAATTGATTCATTTTGCTACGCCACCAACAATTGGATACCGTATATTATCAATTTAAAACCATACAATGATTAAAACAATTTTAACATCAACAGCACTACTTTTATCCGCTACAGTTTTTGCTCAAAAGAATCCCGTTATAACTGGAAATTACGCTGATCCTGAAGGTATTGTGTACGGGGATAAATATTGGATATTCCCAACCTATTCGGCGCCTTATGAAGAACAGATATTCTTCGATGCCTTTTCATCTTCAGATTTAGCTACCTGGACAAAGCACAGCCGCATCCTGGATAACAGTAACGTAAAATGGGCAAAAAAAGCCATGTGGGCACCCGCAGTATTGGAAAATAAAGGAAAATATTATTTATTTTTTGGAGCAAACGATGTTCATCAGGGAGAGATTGGCGGGATTGGAGTAGCTGTAGCCGACAAGCCAGATGGCCCTTACACTGATCTTTTAGGTAAACCCTTAATCAATGACATTATCAATGGTGCACAACCCATAGATCAGTTTGTTTTCAAAGACAAAGATGGAACTTTTTATATGTATTATGGCGGTTGGAAGCACTGCAATTTGGTTAAGTTAAAACCAGATTTCACGGGTTTGGTCCCTTTCGAAGACGGCAGCCTTTATAAAGAAATCACTCCTAAAGATTATGTTGAAGGCCCATTTATGTTTATGAAAGATGGGAAATATTATTTTATGTGGTCTGAAGGTGGCTGGACTGGCCCCGACTACAAAGTCGCTTATGCCATCGCCAACTCCCCTTTTGGCCCTTTTGAGCGGATAGGAACGATACTGGAGCGGGATCCCGAAGTAGCGGTTGGAGCCGGGCATCACTCGGTCATCAAAATACCAAACAAAGAAAAATATTTTATTGTATATCACCGAAGACCGCTTGGCAAAGAGGGAGCTAACGAGCGGGTAACTTGTATTGAAGAAATGAAATTTGACAAAAACGGGCATATCATACCTGTTAAAATGACCTTTACAGGTGTCAAATATTCACTAAAATAGCAGATATTTTGTTTCATAGAAGGGTAATATAAAAGCCCGTATCGTTTGATACAGGCTTTTATATTTATTTAAAAAACTACCGTTTATATGTTAGCAACAACCTGATTCAATGTTTCCGATGGACGCATTGCTTGCGCTGCCAATTCATCGTTCGGAAAATAATACCCACCGATGTTCTGAGCACTACCTTGCGCAGCAATCAACTCCTCATTGATCTTAGCTTCATTTTCTGTAAGAACCTTCGCAACGGAAGCGAATTTATCAGCCAATTCAGCATCTTTTGTCTGTGCTGCCAAAGCCTGAGCCCAGTATAACGTCAAATAGAAATGCGACCCTCGGTTATCAATCTGGCCAACCCTACGGGCTGGAGATTTGTCATTTGCCAAGAATTTCTCCGTAGCTTCATCCAAAGTCTCCGCCAATACCAGCGCTTTCGGATTACTTTGCGTTTGAGACAAGTGTTCCAACGAAGCACCTAGTGCCAAGAATTCGCCTAATGAATCCCAGCGCAAGTAACCTTCTTGAAGAAATTGCTCCACGTGTTTTGGAGCAGAACCACCAGCACCCGTTTCAAATAGACCGCCGCCATTCATCAACGGAACAATAGATAACATTTTAGCAGATGTACCAACTTCCAAAATTGGGAATAAATCTGTCAAATAATCACGCAATACGTTGCCGGTTACGGAAATCGTATCTTCTCCCTTGCGGATGCGCTCCAAAGTCAGTTTCGTTGCTTCAATAGGCGATAAAATGCGAATGTCTAAACCTGTTGTATCAAAATCAGGCATGTATTTCTCTACTTTTTTGATGATCTCTCTATCATGAGCACGGTTTTTATCCAACCAGAAAACAGCAGGTGTTTCCGACAAACGTGCACGATTTACAGCCAATTTCACCCAGTCCTGAATCGGAGCATCTTTGGTCTGACACATACGGAAGATATCACCTGCCTCTACTTTTTGCTCCATGAAAACATCACCTGAAGCATCTACTACGCGGATGACACCGTTTCCTGCAGCCTGGAAAGTTTTGTCATGTGACCCATACTCCTCCGCTTTCTGCGCCATCAAACCAACATTGGGAACAGAACCCATTGTTTTAGGGTCCAATGCACCATGCTCTTTACAGTCTTCAATAGTTGCTTCATAAACACCGGCATAACAGCGGTCAGGAACCATGGCAATTGTATCTTCTTCTTGACCATCTTTATTCCACATTTTACCACCGATACGGATCATCGCTGGCATAGAAGCGTCAATAATGACATCAGAAGGAACATGGAAGTTGGTGATTCCTTTATCCGAATTTACCATCGCTAAAGCAGGTCCGTTTTTAATAGCAACATCAATAGCAGCCTTAACCTCAGTCTCTTTTGCATGACCAGCGATTTTAGCATACACTTCGCCTAATCCGTTGTTTTTGTTGATACCCAACTCTTTAAACAAGTCACCATACTTCGCAAAAACATCAGCAAAGTAAGTTTCTACAACAGCACCAAATATAATCGGGTCAGAAACCTTCATCATTGTCGCCTTTAGGTGCGCAGACAACAATACACCTGCCGCCTTAGCTTCTGCGATAGCATCTACTACAAACCCTTTCAAAGCCGTTAAACTCAAGGTTGAAGAATCAATGACCTCACCAGCCTTTAATGGTGAAAGCCCCTTTAATTCCGTTACTGCACCTTGTTCATCCACAAACTCAATTTTGAATTGACCATCATTTTCAACAGTTACAGATTGCTCGGAACCATAGAAATCACCTGACGTCATCGAAGCAACCTTTGTTTTGGAATCTTTCGCCCAAGCACCCATTTTATGAGGATTTGCTTTTGCATAATTCTTAACTGCTTTAGGCGCGCGACGATCGGAGTTTCCTTCCCGTAATACGGGATTCACAGCAGAACCTAATACTTTCGCATATTTAGCTTTTGCTGATTTTTCCTCTTCTGTTGTGGCTTCATCCGGATAATTGGGAACAGCGTACCCTGCTTGCTGTAGTTCAGCGATAGCACCTTTCAACTGAGGAATTGAAGCGGAGATATTTGGTAATTTAATGATGTTTGCCTCAGGAGTTGTTGCCAACTGCCCTAACTCGGCCAACGCATCACCAATTTTTTGATCTTCTTTTAAAAATTCTGGAAAGCTAGCAAGAATACGGCCCGCTAAGGAGATATCCCTCAATTCAACATCGATACCAGCTGTAGCTGTAATCGCCTGAACAATAGGCAAAAACGAATAAGTCGCCAATAAAGGAGCTTCATCTGTTTTTGTCCAAACAATTTTTGATTTGTTTGACATAGTAATCTATTAGAAATATGTTTAATTTTTAATGCTATGTGAACTCATTGAAAAATCTGAATTTCTCAAAAATTCGCCTAAAGATAAGAATTAATGCCATAATTTACGAGGAATCGGACCCATTTTGACAATAAAATTGTCAAAATAAATATATTTTGGCTATACCGAATAAACACTATCGCATTAGCTTAAAAGTATTCCTCTTGACATTTCAGTGACTAGAGGCATCAACCGAAACCCTATTTTAGCTCAAATCAAAAAACAACTGACAATGAAATCAATTCAATTGAACAATGGAACTGAAATTCCATCCATTGGGTTTGGAACATGGCAAATTCCCGATGGAAACGAAGCTTATCAGGCAGTTAGAGAAGCACTTCACGCCGGCTATACCCATATTGACACAGCAGCTATTTATGGAAATGAAAAGAGTATTGGAAAGGCCATAAAAGACAGTGGAATCGACCGCCATTCATTATTTGTTACCACAAAGCTCTGGAACACCGAGCGCGGATACGACAAAACGACCGCAGCTTTCGAAAAATCGCTAAATGATCTACAAATGGATTATGTTGACCTTTACTTAATCCACTGGCCTGCCAACGAGACGCAATTTGAGCACTGGGCCAAAATCAATGCCGATACATGGCGAGCCTTTGAAGATTTATATGAGCAGGGAAAGGTAAAAGCCGTTGGCGTGAGTAATTTCCCAAAAGAGTACCTTGAAAAATTATTGGAGACAGCCAAAGTAGTACCTGCCGTGAATCAAATTGAATTTCATCCGGGTTATCTTCAGAAGGATACTGTGGCGCTATGTCAGTCCAATGGCATTCTTGTTCAGGCTTGGTCGCCGCTTGGTTCTGGAAGAATATTACGCGATGAGACACTCCTTAAACTGGCAAAAGAAAAAAATACAAGTGTTGGGCAAATCTGTATTAAATTTGCGCTGTCTCAAGGAATCTTACCCCTGCCGAAATCGACCAATCCAGATAATATAAAGAGAAATTTAGCCATTGACAGTTTCGAGCTGACAGAAGACGACATCAAAACTATTCAATCATTGCCAGAAATGGGATTTTCTGGATCGAATCCTAAAACAGTTGCCTTTTAGCTTAAAAAAAAAGGACCCTTGCTGGAATAGCTACATGCAGCGTCTAGTAAGGGTTTATACGATTATTTACTAATCTCAACAATCTGGAAGGGCACTTTTTGAAGTGGATAATCTTGATTGTCCGTTTTTAGCCGGCTAATTTTCATAATTACCTCAAAACCTTCATAAATTTCACCAAAAACAGTATAATCATGATCCAGTCTTGGCTGCCCACCGTTGTTTAGGTACTCTTTCCTTTGTGTAGCAGTATATTTTATACCTTTCTTTAATTCCAAATTATCTAGTTCCGTTGCTGTAATTTTCTTCCCAACAACAAAATAGATCTGATTCAAAAAAGACGCCTTTTCGGGATTGCCGTCTCGTCCGGCGCCAAGTGCGCCCATTTTATGAAAAGCACGATCGTCGAACTCTGCCGCCAGTCGTGGTTGTTGATGAAGAGGATCTGCAGCCTCACGTTTTGCAATATCTATATCATGCTCTCCACCCTGAACAACAAAATTTTCGATAATCCGATTAAATAAAGCGTCGTGATAAACATGATCTCGAATTGAACGCAACATCAAATCACGATGATGAGGCGTATAGTCATAAAGCACAGCTTTAAAATTACCGAATTCGGTCTTAAAAAGCAGGTGTTTTGACTGTGCATAACAATTGACTACAGTAATTAAGACAAACCATAGTGTGATCTGAACTTTCCTTATCACTTCCATAAAACAATTTTTTAATGTGTATAAAAATACATTAAATTTAGCTTTGCCAAAGCCAAACTCGAACAGTTTTCTTTATATTTCGCACTACACTAAAAATAGTTCAAGATTTATCCTAAAATTTCCTCACTCTAAAAATTTTCGAGCATAGCTTGCAATTAAAATTTGCAAATAAGCCAAAATTTATCTTAGTTTATAGGAAACTTATCAAAAATTATGCAGTATACAGCAAATCCAGACCGATACCAAAATATGATCTATAACCGCTGCGGCCAATCCGGCCTTTTATTGCCCGCAATATCTTTAGGCATGTGGCATAATTTCGGAGACGACACGCCTCATCAAACCAAAGTAGATATCTGTACAACGGCATTTGACCTTGGCATTACGCATTTCGATCTTGCAAACAATTATGGACCACCTGCTGGAAGTGCCGAAAAAGCCTTTGGACAAATATTAAATGAACAATTGCACGGCTTACGGGACGAAATAATCATTTCATCAAAAGCAGGTTATCACATGTGGAATGGGCCATATGGAGAATGGGGCAGCCGTAAATATTTGATCTCAAGCTGTGAGCAATCACTTAAGAGACTGGGTATCGACTACGTCGATATTTTCTATTCCCATCGTTTCGACCCCAATACCCCCTTAGAAGAAACCATGTTGGCGCTGGATCATTTGGTCCGTAGCGGAAAAGCGCTTTATATAGGTATTTCATCTTATAATTCGCAAAGGACTAAGGAAGCTTATACGATCCTTAAATCATTAGGGACACCCTTTATTATTCACCAGCCAAGCTATTCCATGCTTAATAGATGGGTAGAAACTGACGGCTTGCTTGACACCTTGGAGTCGATAGGAATTGGCTCTATTGTATTTTCCCCGCTGGCGCAGGGCATGCTCACCGACAAGTACTTGCATGACGTCCCTCAAGACAGCCGCGCTTCGCAATCTAAATCACTTCAGAAAAAATTCCTAAACGAAGAGAATCAGAAAAATATCCTTTCTTTACATGCTATCGCACAGCGTAGAGGACAATCTCTGGCGCAGATGGCTATCGCTTGGGTCCTACGTAAGAAACAGGTAACATCGGCGCTGATCGGTGCATCAAAACCGCAGCAAGTTAGTGATTGTGTAGATGCGCTAAGAAATCTGTCTTTTAGTCAAGAGGAGATTCAAGAAATAGATCTCTATGCAAAAGACGGTCATATTAACATCTGGGCTAAATCCGCTGAGATTGATCAAGAACAATAAATCAGTGCTGAGAAAAGTATTGAAAAGACAAAGAGCCCAAATAGAAATGGGATCATTTTATGATTCGCCCATTTTTTTCAATACCTTCCCAAACGTATTTATATTACGGCTCGTCATTTTATTTTTCAAATTCTTTTTCGCTAACACATTTCCAAACGCAGAATCCAAGGTATTTCCTTTGGGCACTTGCCAATAAAAAATAGCGTTGACTATTTCAGCGTTCTCCCCTGACAAATGCATTGAATTGTTGAATTCGTCCATCAATATTGTTTCGACTCCATCTACTCCCACAAATGCATATACATTAAAATCCTCATGCTTATCGAAAGGATTATTTTTCTCCAGTAAACACACTTCTTCCTTTGACCGGATAAACAGAGATGCATCATAGAAAAAATGTGTCGACATGCATTCTTCGATTAGGCGCTTCAGCAGTTCTGCCGGCTGGTCAGATGAGAAGATAATATTTCCAGAAGCGAGTATCGAACTTACATCCGCCACACCTGCATTTTTAAAGACCTGGCAAACATCTGCCATTTTCATATTAGTTCCTTTTACATTGACTCCACGTAGAAAAGCACAGTATTTCATTTCTTTAAATTAATCAATTAATTCCTTCATTGGATCCCAAAACAACTGTTTAAAATCCTTGACTCGAAAGTTCTTCACAACAAGCCCCTCTGCTTCCAAACGTTCCTGAAATCCAGGCACTGCTAACAATCCACCACTTGAAATCACTCGGTGGGCCGGAACATCGGCCGGACATCCACCCATTGCCTTGCCAACATGCCGCGAATGATTGGGATAACCTAAGGCCTTGGCAATCGCCCCATAGGTCGTCACCCGTCCCTGTGGGATCAGTTTAGCTACCTCACATATTTGTTTTTTGAATCTCTCCTCCATATTAACTCTCTTTTTTGTAACCCAAATTATTAATATGGAGATTCAGCCGACAGCTCTCTCCGGCAATTTGGGTAATCACTATTACTCATCCAATTATTTCTTTGGCCAGATCGTCTCAATGTACTCGCAGACAAGTTCCATTTCAATAGTTGGCTTTAAATTATGCTTGCTCAATTCGCGCATTTAATAAGTCCAATGTACTTCTTTCCAATAAATCTCCTTCACCTTCGATAAAAGCATACTCAGCTGTCATATCTTTAAACCTTACAATCTCCACTTTAACGGTCTTGGTGACCGCTTTGGGAATTCCATGCCAATCGGTGATGATAGCTAGGTCTCTAATTGCAGGTAACTTTCTTTGTTGATTTGCAATGCTGTTAAAGAATGTGTAGTGGCCTGTTTGATACCTTTCCGTACAATTTCGGCACATTCGTCTGCATCCATCTTGTTATCACAAAAGTGGTAAGAAACCGGAACTTCTAATCATTAAATACTGGATTTCCATTTGAATTTCTTTCCATATAGCTACCTATCATATTGCAATTTACAAAATAAAGTTAGGAAGTATGTGTCCATATTGATCCATTATTGCCATTTAGTAAACCTGTCCTTATAAGTTGGTTTAATTATCGCAATTTTTGACCTGTAATCGCTGATAGCTGTCGGAAAATATGCTACAAAATAGAATTTTTGAAAATTATAAAAACAATAAATCGGATCATATCCAAACTTTACCCCCAAACTTCCCGTATGATCCAGAAAATGCCGTTAAATCGTTAACACAGGCCTCAATCTGACTAGTTACAAAACTAGTAAAATGAAAAATCGGCCTTAATAATGTTATTAAGGCCGATTTTTAACACTTTTGGTACGCCAATCAGGATTCGAACCTGAGACCGTCGGTTTAGAAAACCGATGCTCTATCCAGCTGAGCTATTGGCGCGTTTCTTTCGGTAATGCAAAAGTAGGCATTTGCATCATATTTCCAAAATATCACTTCTATTTTTTTGTGGTTTTTCAATAACTAGTTGCATTTCAACAAGATTATTTTATTGATGTAGGTCAAACAAAATGAATAAAACAGCTGTTACCTTTGTGTTATTAAACAAATAATAAAAACATACAATTATGGCACAAGGAAAATGGGAATTAGACGCCGCACATAGCGAGATAGAATTCAAAGTAAAACACATGATGATCACAAACGTTAAAGGAAACTTTGACATTTTTAAAATAGATATTGATGCAGAGGGAGAAGATTTTAAAAATGCGCTTGCGAAAGTGGTTATTGATACGTCATCTATCAACACCCGTAATGAACAACGTGATGGCCACCTAAAAAGCGCAGAGTTCTTTGATGTAGAAAAATATCCTGAGATTACTTTCGAAGCAACGAGTTTAGAAAATGATGAGATTAAAGGAAATCTGACGATACGTGATGTTACTAAACCCGTATCATTCGACTTAGAGTTTGCAGGTATACAGAAAGATCCTTGGGGAAATACCAAAGCTGGATTTATTGTAGAAGGTAAAATAAAACGTTCGGAATTTGGACTTAGTTGGAATGCTGCACTGGAAACGGGTGGCGTGATGGTAAGTGATGAAGTAAAATTTAGTGCTGATATTCAGCTTATAAAAGCTCAATAAGTTCGATTTATAAAATAAAATTTGGTGGAAGAGTAAAAATTCGTACTTTTGTCGCGGAGAGTTGGCAGAGTGGTCGAATGCGGCGGTCTTGAAAACCGTTAACTGTCACAGGTTCGGGGGTTCGAATCCCTCACTCTCCGCAGAAAAAGCCTTTCATTTCTGAAAGGCTTTTTTTATTGTAGTTTTAGAGAGTACAAAAAAAGGGATCATTCCGAAACTCTTCGAGCAGATACGCACACCAATTTTGTTAAGTGATATATTTATTTACAATATTTTCTAGATCTTCCAAATCAAATGGTTTGGATAGAAAATCATCTGCTCCAGCACGATCAGCCAGCGATTGAATATCGTTGTTGGCCGAAACATAAATTACGGGAATATGATTAAATCGAGCATCGGCTTTCAGCAATCTAGTCGCTTCCACACCTCCTATATTGGGAATCCAATTGTCCATCAAGATGAGATCTGGCTTAGAAGATTCGACCCGTGGGATAATGTCATGTGAAGTTTCGGAAACTTCAACATTCAACCCTAAATCAATTAATACAACAGTTATGACTTCCAAAATAATGGTATCGTCATCAAATATCAATACAGTTTTTGTTTTACTCATAAAATAGTTAAAATACTTTGCTCGCTACGTTTAATATTGGGCAGAAAATCATATCTAAAAGTATACGGCTACAATGTATAAAGTTTTTTCCAAATTTTTTGATTCCCAACAGCCGTAAAGTTATGCTGAATGCTAGAAAATCGTATCGTTTCTTTACTACCTAAACCCAAATATCCTAAATTTTCAAGACTCAAGTCAAACAATTTAAAAACTCGTTCCTGCAATTCCTTATTGAAATAAATCAACACATTGCGGCACAAAATCAATTGAAAACTGTTAAACGAAGTATCCGACACCAAATTATGCGTTGATATAATCATTTTTCTTTTCAATTCATCATCAAATTTTGCCCACTCATAATTAGCAGTATAATAGTTCGAAAAATCCTGCTTCCCGCCTGATTCCATATAATTTTCGGAGAAAGTCTTGACCAAGCTCAACGGGTAAACGCCATTACGCGCAATTTCAAGAACCCTAGGGTTAATGTCTGTCGCATAAATCAATGACTTATGATATAGATTAGCTTCTTTTAACAAAATGGCCATAGAATACGCCTCTTCACCTGTAGAGCAGCCAGCAACCCAGATCCGTATTAAAGGATAGGTTCCCAATTGAGGAAGAATTTCTTCTCGAAGTTCCCGAAAAAACAGCGGGTCCCGAAACATCTCTGTCAAATTTACAGTAATCTCTTCAACGAAGTGTTGTAGAAATTCGACATTGTCTTTCAAAGCAAATCTGAGTTCAGCAAAGCTTGCCAATCGATCGTTGGTCATAATTCGATTGATTCTTCTCTTGATGGAAGCTCTACTGTACTGCAAAAAATCATAGCCATATTGACGGTATATATCCTCAAGCAAGATATCGACCTCATCGTCTCTTATAATATTATAGCCCAACATCTAAATCAATCTTTCAATTTCAAGCGCCAATTTATCAACGTCAATAGGTTTCGAAACATAAGCTTGCGCCCCAGCATTTAAACATTTTTCTTTATCCCCACTCATCGCTTGTGCCGTCACAGCTATAATAGGTAACCGACTATTGGAATTCAACTTTCGGATTAACTGGATTGCTTCATAACCATCTACCTCAGGCATCATCATATCCAACAAAACCAAGTCAATCTGATCTTCAGTTTCCAATAGTCGGATCGCATCAAGAGCAGAATTACTGCTCAAAACCCGATATCCCTTGGCCTTTAGAGTCAAACGCAGTGCAAAGATATTTCGTTGATCGTCGTCTACAATTAATATCACTTTATTTTTATCCATATATCCAACCTTCCTTAATTTTCATATAACCACACACGCAATAAAGACAACAATTGATCAATATCCACCGGTTTGGAAATATAATCAGACGCACCAGCCTGAATGCATTTCTCCCGATCACCAATCATCGACTTTGCCGTAACAGCAATAATTGGTAGTGCGACGTATTGGGAATCCTGACGGATATTTTTGATTGTCTCATAGCCATCCATCTCTGGCATCATCATATCCATCAGCACGATATCGACGGATTCCCCCGAAGCAAGGACATCTAGGGCCTCTTTGCCATCCATGGCCGGAAGGACCTTTACCTGAAATTTCTCCAAAGCTTTGGTCAAGGAAAAGATATTGCGAACATCATCATCAGCTACTAGTACCTTCTTTCCTTTCAATACATCGGTTAATGACCCTAATCCATTATTTTTCCTTTTTATATCATCTGCATTATTGACCTCTATTAAATGCAAAAACAATCCGACTTCATCAAGAATACGCTGATAGGAATGTGCAGTCTTCACCACAACTGAATCTGCATATTTCTTTATCTTAAGTTCCTCAGACTTGGACAGATTTTTTCCGGTAAAGATGATGATAGGTAAGTTTTCAAGACCTTCATGCTGCTTAATAGCCTCCAAGGTATTGTACCCCATTTCATCTGGCACCCCCATATCCAAAATTACACAATCAACGTCTGCCGTTCGCAAAGCTGTAATACTGTCTTCAACGTTATTTTTTACTTCGAGGGAGATATTAAAACTACTTAAAAAATAAGATAGTGCACTTGCATGTTTGGGATTTTCCTCCACAATAAGTACCTTCTTCGGCGAGGACTTTAGAGCCAATTCAATCTTTTGAAATATGTTTGTCATTTGCTCTAAGGCAACAGGCTTATTTATGAAATCAATCGCTCCTTTTAATAAACTTTCTTTTTTTACCGCTAGGGAGGACATGATATGCACGGGGATATGACGTATTTCCTTATTCCCCTTCAATCGATCCATCACTGCCCATCCATCCATCACGGGCAATTGTATATCCAATAAAACAGCAGCAGGTTTGTATTTTAATGCTGCCGGCAAAGCGTGGTCACCACGCACCACCACCACTCCCTTATACTTTTGTGTGCGTGTGTACTTCAATAGGGCCTTAGCAAAATTAACGTCGTCCTCAACAATCAATATTACCTTATCACCCTCTTTAATCGTATCCCGGTCATCAGGTATTTCCTCGGGGATAGGAATTGTTAATGGATCATAACCATCTTCTTTAATTAGCTCAATGACGTCCTCCACCTCTGAAGATATCTCATCAACAAGCTGCTCTTCCTTTGTCAGTACCTCACTAACCTCAATTTTATATGTTGGAATAACAAACAAAAATGTACTGCCTTTCCCCTCCTCACTCTCCAACCGAATCTCTCCACCCAAAAGACGAGCAATCTCACGGCTAATAGACAGCCCTAAACCTGTACCTCCATACTTTCTTCTTGTCGATCCATCTGCCTGTTGAAAAGCTTCAAAAATGACTTTTTGCTTATCAAGAGGTATACCGATACCAGAATCAATAACGGCAAAAACCAACTTATCCTTATCCTGGGAATCTTCGTAAATATCCAGGCGTATCTCACCTTCCTTGGTAAATTTTATTGCGTTCGAAATCAAATTGCGAAGGACTTGGTCTATTCTAAGACGATCCCCCTCAAATCTTGTAGCCACCTTATCGCTGATATTCGTTTTGAAAACCAATCCCTTTTCTTGTACAATTGGCAAAAACAGACTATCTAAATCTGATAAGATATCGTTCAGATCCAACGTTGTATATTCCAAAGTCATCTTGCCGGATTCAATTTTAGAAAGGTCTAAGATTTCATCAATAAGTGTTAACAAGCTTGATCCCGAACTCTGAATGACTTTGGCAGACTCAATCTGATCTGAATTCAGATTTTCATCGACGTTCTCTGACAGTAACCGCGAAAGTAGCAAGATTGAATTGAGCGGCGTACGGAGTTCGTGCGACATATTGGCTAAAAATTCCGATTTATATTTCGTGCTCATCGCCAGCTCCTCCGCCTTCAGTTGGATTTCCTTATTGCGTTCCGCAATCATTAGATTTTTATCTTCAAGCAATCGAGAACGCTCTTCCAGTTCTTGATTGGATTGTATCAGTTCCTCCTGTTGAACTTTCAATTCCTCTTCCGAAGATTGAAGACGTAGGGTTTGGGCCTCCAGTTCTGCATTTAAACTCTCAAGTTCCGCATGTTGTGTCAACAGCTCTTCAGATTGCACTTGGGTCTCTTCCAATAATGTCTGAATCTTTGCACGTGCCTTGGCAGACATCAGCGCAATGCTGATCTGTCTGGCACATTCATGTAGAAATGTCAGTTCAACCGCAGTAAAATTATTCATTTGGCCTATTTCTAATACTCCTAGCACTTTATCCTCAACCAATAAAGGTAAGAATTGAATATATGGCACATTAATTTTTCCGTTAGCAAAACTTACTACATAATCCGCCGTATTAATATTATTTAGTGTCTTTGTTTGCCGGTCGCTATATACCTGACCGATATAGCCTTCGCCAGGTAAAAAAGATTTTTGCACCTGACTATCCAGTCCATAGGTACCCATTAAGATCAATCTCTCTTCATTAAGAATATAAATTGCACCACTAACCGCTTCCATATAGCTCACAAGGGTTTTAATGGAGTCCGCAGCAATAGCATCTTGGTTTTTATTCCCCATTAGTCCTATATAGAGTTGAGCATAACCCGTATGCAGCCAGTCATTATCCGTAAGTTGGCCAAAGGATTTCTGCAGCGCTTTAGACATCCTATTAACAGATTTCGCTATCGCTCCTAGATCGTCATCCTCCACCTCTTCCACCCTTACATCGTATTCCCCCAATGCGATACGATTAGTAATCCTTTGGATTAAATTTAAACGTTTTGAAATTACTTCATCTTTTTCCCGAAGTGATTTTTCAAGCGTCAGGCGTTTTTTGAAATCTACCCGTAACCGAACATAAAAATAACTGGTAATGATAAGTGAAAGTAAAGCACTGATTACAATAAATAATGTCGTAATTGAAGAGGAATTATCCACTTTTGCCGATTTGCGGTCAATATTCTCTTCCTCATATTGAATAATTTCATCGATAATCTGACGGCATCTGTCCATCACCATTTTACTGCGATCCAACTGCGCTACGCTAACCACCCCACCCTTTCTTTTGGTAGCTACCGATTCCTTTAAAATTTCCAACCTCAAGTTTGCTGCTGTTAGAAAGCTATCCACCTTAACCCCTTGTACCGGGTCCTGATGAGTTAGCATATCCATTTCCTTTAATTCGGCAGGTAAGTTCGCTAATGCATTATTAAAAGGCTCTAGATAGCTCTCCTTTCCGGTTAATAGAAACCCTCGATCCCCAGTTTCAGCTCCTTGCAAAGAATTAAGCGCGCTATTCGATATATTGATAATCTTTCTTGTCACGGCAAGCTCCCGACGATGCCTGTTTTGTTCCTGAATTCCGATATAGGAAGCCGTAGAACTCATGAGCAGCACAATCAAAGAAAACCCGATTCCCCAAGTTATATTACTGAGCATCTTAGTATTTGGCATCTTCGGGTATAGTTACAGGTAAAGTAAAAGAAAATGTAGCTCCTTGTCCACCCGAACTTTCAACAGAAATAGTTCCTTGGTGGGCACGAATAATTTCAGCGCAGATATAAAGTCCTATACCTAGTCCCTGAAAATCAAATGACGTTTCTTCTACACGGTAAAATTTCTCAAAGACATCGGCCTGCTTTTCCACAGGTATTCCTATTCCGAAATCAATTACACTGATTTTTACGGTATCACCAATAACAGTACAGTCAACAATTACTTTTTCCGTACCAGCAGCATATTTGTAAGCATTGGTCAAAAAATTAACCAGCACCTGTTCAAGGCGGATCTCATCACCATAAATCTGTACATCTGTAACATCACCTGTCCTTAGCAGTTTCATATTGCTTTGGTCATGCGTCTGGACAATGGAGTCTATCGCACTTTTCACCATATGCTCAAGCGGAAATACTTTTTTATTAATCAACAACTTCCCGTTATCGATCTTTGAAAGGTCCAAAAGGTCAGAAATCAGGCTATTAAGTTTATCTACCTGCCCCTGCACCCGTGTTACATATTTTGCTTCGGCGCTCTCTTCATCCAATTTTAGCTTTCGATCCAGTAATTGCATGTATGCCTTTATGCTTGTCAATGGTGTTTTCAACTCGTGGCTCGCGATACTAAGAAACTCATCTTTTTCCTTTTCTGCCTTTTTCTGTGCGTCAATATCTGTAAATGTTCCTACCCATTTACTTTCGCCTTTTTCTAAAATGGGCCACACACGCAAAAGTTGATACAGATATTCACCACAAGCCCGCCTTTGAATACGAACCTCCATTTCGAGTGGTTTTCCCGAATGAAGACTGGCATGAAGCTCCCTCTCAATAGATGGATCGCCAGGATATGTCTGCGGAAACTTTACAGCATCATC
Source organism: Sphingobacterium sp. UBA1498 (assembly GCF_002325125.1). Classification (NCBI taxonomy): domain Bacteria; kingdom Pseudomonadati; phylum Bacteroidota; class Sphingobacteriia; order Sphingobacteriales; family Sphingobacteriaceae; genus Sphingobacterium; species Sphingobacterium sp. UBA1498. The sequence continues at coordinate 35,961 of NZ_DCRG01000006.1, read as the reverse complement.
AGAAAACTGAAACCAGCGGCCATTCACAAAATCAATAGTCCCCTCATGATTACATGTAAAAGCGATTTGTGGCAGAGACTCCAGAAGTGTATGCAAATAGTCTACTTTCGAACTTAATTCTTTCTGTGCCTGCTTTCGCCGTTCCACTTCCAGTTCCAACGTTTGCTGAACATCTTTAAGTGCTTGCGTCTGTTCATATAACCGATAGAATGTCTTGACTTTCAACAGGAGAATATCAGGATCAACAGGCTTGGTTACATAATCCAAACCGCCCGAATTGTACCCTTTCGTGATAAAACGCTTATCCGTATTTACAGCCGACAAAAATATTATCGGAGTTTCTTTCGTTTTGCTAAACCCTGCAATATTTTCAGCCACTTCAAAGCCATCCATATCCGGCATCTGAACATCCAGTATAATTAATGCATAATTATATTTTAAAATCTTCTTTAAAGCTTCCTCCCCAGAATGAGCGGTATCAACTTCAAAATTTTTGGATTCAAGTAACTTTTGTAACGAGTAAATATTATCCGGATTATCATCAACAATTAATATCATAGTGTATTTGAACTTAGCATCAAGGTTAACAAATCTAAAAAAATTTAACTGAATACCACTAATCGAATTGAGGAATACCAAAAGCTAGATCTATAGGAATGAAATAAGTAAAACTTTAGTGTGTCAAAGGCTGTTTTATTGCTATATGATACGTTTTACATCGAAAGGTATATACTGTATTCCGGGCAAGTTTTATCTTGACCCTTGGAAACCTGTTGATCTGGCAGTTATCTCCCATGGTCATGCAGATCATGCTCACTGGGGAATGAAAAAATACCTCTGTCATCATTTTACAGTAAATATCCTTCGAAGCCGCATAGGTCCTGATATTCAAGTTCAGGGACTGGCTTACAATGAACCAATACAGATTAATGGTGTACGTGTTTCTTTGCATCCCGCGGGGCACATCATTGGCTCCGCCCAGATCAGACTCGAATATAAAGGGAAGGTGGTTGTATTTACAGGAGATTATAAAATACAGGACGACGGCTTATCTACGCCATTTGAACCAATTAAGTGTCATGAACTTATTACAGAAAGCACTTTTGGTCTACCCATTTATCGTTGGGAATCAGTTGCTACGCAAAATGAACGCTTGCAGTCGTGGATCAAAAACAATCAGAGCAATAAAAAAACGTCTGTATTTATAGGATATTCACTCGGAAAATCGCAGCGCATTCTAAATGCAGTCCATGAGATGGGTCCAGTATTTGTGCATTATAGTATTGCTAAACTGAATGGAGCTTATCGTCAAGAAGGGATAGGATTACCGCCCTATCAAATTGTAGATCTAAAGGATGGCGTCAAAGTACTGGACAACCAGATTGTATTGCTTCCCCCTGCCTTATTGGATAGCCAGACCCTTCAGAAGATACCTAATATGGCTTATGCGATCTGTTCGGGATGGATGCAAATTCGAGGTGCACGAAGATGGCGTAGTGCTGATGCAGGATTTGCGATCAGTGACCACGCCGACTGGGCTGGTTTACTGCAAGCTGTACGTGAAAGCGCGGCCGAAAAAGTATATGTCACACACGGGCAGACGGCAACATTCGCCAAATACCTCAATGAAATCGGTATCGAAGCCGAAGAAGTCACGACTCAGTACGGTGACGAAGAAGATCCTCAGCCCCAAACGACTTAAGATAGCCCATGAAAGAATTTGCGAACTTAATCAATGCATTGGATAGCAGCAATAAGACGAACTTGAAAAAAGAAGCTATCTTGGAGTTTTTCAATCGAGCCTCTGAAAAAGACAAACTTTGGTTTTTAGCACTGATGACAGGAAAAAGACCTAAACGTAGCATTGCAGTAAAGGACCTCAAGACTTGGACATTAGAAATAACAGAAATTCCTGAATGGTTATTTGTCGAATCTTACGCAGCTGTAGGAGATTTGTCTGAGACCTTATCCTTACTTTTACCACCTGCATCGCAACTGATAGAAAAAAGCTTAAGCGAGTGGATGGATGAAATTATCTCCCTGCAACATGCCTCAGTTACGGAAAAGAAAACTTTTGTTCTACATTCCTGGAATGTATTGACGACAGTCGAGCGTTTTATTTTTAACAAACTTCTTGGCGGAAGCTTCCGTTTGGGGGTTTCCGCAAAAGGCCTTATCAATACCATAGCGCAATATACAGGTACCGAAGCCAGTGCTGTAGCACATAGCATCATGGGCGAGTGGAATCCGAATGAAGTCGAGTTCGAAAAGCTTGTTCGCGGTGCATATAGTGATACAAAACTGTCCAAACCTTATCCTTTTTGCCTCGCTTATCCCGTTGAAAAAGATCCTGAGCAGCTAGGACAGATTACCTCATGGCAAGCTGAATATAAATGGGATGGCATCCGCGGACAGCTGATCAAACGCAGTGAAGATATCCACATCTGGTCTCGTGGCGAAGAGCTCGTCACCGCCCAGTTTCCGGAAATTACGGCAGCACTTGGTCAGTGGAAAGGAGATTTCGTGCTGGATGGAGAAATTCTTGCTGTCAAAGACGGACAGGTACTCAACTTTTCCGAACTTCAAAAACGGATCAATCGCAAAACGATTCCGAAAGCGCTTCGAGACGAAGTCCCTATTTCAGTTTACCTTTATGATCTATTGGAACTCGATGGCAACGATCTCCGCAATGAGCCTCTAGCCTATAGGCGTTCTTTACTAGAAAAACTCCATGCCGAAAATCGGGATACTATTTTAGAATTGTCCCCCTTGATACATGCTCAGGACTGGACAGCACTCCAGCATATTCAGGCGGCAGCACGCGAAATTAACAGTGAGGGAATTATGCTTAAAAGAATAGATTCCACCTATCATGCAGGCCGCAAAAAAGGAGATTGGTGGAAGTGGAAAGTAAATCCGATGAGCATCGATGCTGTACTCATTTACGCGCAAAAAGGAAGCGGCCGCCGCAGTGCTCATTACACAGATTATACCTTTGCCGTAAAAGATGGAGATCATTTAGTCACTATCGCCAAGGCTTATTCAGGACTTACCGACAAGGAAATCCTTGAGGTGAGCCGATTTGTGAAAAAGAATTCAATCGAAAAGTTTGGCCCGGTGAGAACGGTTAAACCCGAACTTGTTTTTGAGATTGCCTTTGAAGGAATAGGATACAGTAAACGCCACAAATCTGGTGTAGCATTGCGATTTCCGAGGATATTGCGCTGGCGAAAAGATAAAACTGCTGCGGAAATCGACGAATTGGATAACGTTAAAAAATTGATACAATAAAAGTTTGATAGCATACAGTGAGCGATAAAATAGTACAAAGTGAGGGATTCCGAATTGTAAACAATTATTTTGAATCTCAAGGAAATAGTCCCTTTAGCTTTCAGACAAAGGCCTGGGAGAAATACGCACAGGGCTACAGTGGTTTGGTCATCGCTCCCACAGGATTTGGAAAGACTTTTTCGCTATTTATGGCGGTATTGATAGATTTTCTAAATAAGCCAGAGCGCTACCAAAAGGGGTTAAAACTACTGTGGATAACTCCATTACGCTCTTTAGCAAAAGATCTTGCCCGTGCCATGCAAAAAGCCATAGACGATATCGGACTGGATTGGGTAGTCGAGGTTCGCAACGGGGATACCGATGCCAAGGTGAAAGCCAGACAGACACGATCGATGCCTGATATCCTCCTCGTTACACCAGAAAGTTTGCATTTGCTACTCGCGCACAAACAACGCGAAAAGTATTTTAAGAATCTCCAATGTGTCACGGTCGATGAATGGCATGAACTTATGGGCAATAAACGCGGTGTTATGGTCGAACTTGCTCTCGCTTTCCTCAAATCACAATATAGAACAATGCGTGTTTGGGGTATTACAGCAACAATTGGCAATCTTAACGAAGCGATGGAGGTTCTATTACCAACAGAAAAAAAACGCATTCAAATTGTTGCCAAAGAAAAAAAGAGGATTGCAATCAAACCAATTTACCCCAGCAAAGTGGAACTACTGCCCTGGGCAGGTCACTTAGGAGGAAACCTCGCCGATCAAGTCGTTCCTATTATACTCAACAGTAAAAGCACGATTCTCTTCACGAATACACGCAGCCAAAGTGAAATGTGGTACCAGCTCCTTTTACAGGCTAACCCCGACTTTGCTGGACAAATCGCCCTCCACCACAGCTCTATAGATGCGCACATACGTGAATGGATCGAGGAGAATCTCAGCAGCGGTAAACTTAAGGCTGTCGTATCCACCTCTTCATTGGATTTAGGTGTAGATTTCAAGCCTGTGGATACGGTTATTCAAGTTGGATCAAGCAAAGGTGTAGCCCGATTTATGCAACGTACTGGTAGAAGTGGACATAGTCCTTTCGAAACATCAACCATCTACTTCGTTCCAACACATTCACTGGAACTTATTGAGGTTGCAGCATTGAAAGATGCAGTGAAAACGCAAACCATCGAAAACCGCGATCCGATGGTGCAGACTTTTGATGTGCTTGTTCAATTCATGGTAACGATCGCCTTGGGCGGAGGATTTCGTTCGGAAGAACTGCATGCGACTGTCGCTAATACCCATGCTTTTAGATATATGGAAGAGCAAGAATGGCAATGGTGCATGTATTTTATTACCTCAGGCGGAAAAATCGGTAAGCGCTACGAAGAATTCCACAAAGTTATACAGGATGAAGAGGGAAATTGGATTATCAAAAACCGTCGTTTGGCTCTGCTGCATCGGCTGAATATCGGTGCCATTGTAGGCGATGCCATGATGCGTGTCAAATTTCTTTCGGGCGGCTACATCGGAATGATCGAAGAATACTTCATAAGCAAACTCAAAAAAGGCGAACGGTTCATACTCGCAGGACGAATCTTAGAACTTATTATGGTTAAGGACATGACTGTATTTGTAAAAAATTCATCCGGAAAAGCCATAACGCCAAGCTGGCTTGGCGGCAGACTACCGCTCTCGTCCAATCTCAGTCACTTTCTTCGCAAAAAGCTCTCGGAATCCCAAAATCCCCCATCAAACGAAAAAGAACTGCAATTCCTAGCTCCCCTTATAGCAAAGCAATCCTCCCTTTCTGCAGTACCGAGCGAATCGGAATTCTTGGTTGAGCATATCAAAACCAGAGAAGGTTATCACCTCTTCTTCTATCCTTTGGAAGGCAGGCTAATACATGAAGTGATGGCTGCCCTCGTCGCTTATCGTATCAGCAAATTGTATCCCATCAGTTTTTCCATGGCCATGAATGATTATGGGTTTGAGCTCTATTCCGATAAAGAAATTCAACTGACCCAAACACAGCTCGAAGAAGTATTGAGCCGTAAAAATCTAATGGAAGATGTAATAAGCAGCATAAATTCCGCAGAAATGGCTAGCCGCAAATTTAGAGATATCGCTGTAATTTCAGGATTGGTTGTCCAAAACTATCCGGGCACCCAGCAAAATAACAAATCTTTACAAGCTTCATCTGGAATTATTTTCCGGGTACTGATGGAACACGATCCCGACAATTTACTCCTCAAACAAGCTTTTAGCGAAGTATTCAATCAGCAATTGGAAGAATATCGTTTAGTAAAAGCATTCGATAGGATTAATAATAGCAAAATACGTTATACCTTTGTCGAAGAATATACGCCACTAAGCTTTCCCATTAAGGTGGACAGTCTTCGGCAGTCGTTGTCGAGTGAGGTACTGATTGAACGTATTCAACGAATGGAAAAGACCAACGCGCAAAAAAAGAAACGTAGAAGATGAAGCTTTTTGAACAAACAATCACATTCAATAAACAACAATTAACACTTAACAATCAAAGGTCTATATTTTGGAAAGCAGAAAAAGCATTGATCCTATCAGACCTCCATCTTGGCAAAGCTGCACATTTCAGAAAAAACGGCATTGCCATCCCCACTGATACAGCTATTGCCGATCTGAAACGACTTGAAGAATTAGTAGATCACTATAAACCCGATCAAGTTATTGTCGTCGGTGATCTCGTTCATGCAAGCATCAATCGTGAAGTTCTGTTATTGGAAGAGTTTAGAAAAAAATATACTGGGCTCCAGCTCCACCTGGTCAAAGGAAATCATGATCGGCTATCGAAAAATATCACCGAGCAATTTGCTATCCAACACCATGACGAAGTTTTTGCTCTACAGCAAATACAATTTAAACATCATCCTTCCGAAGCAATCGATCCATCATCCTTCCGGATTAGCGGACACCTACATCCTGGCGTGAGTATCGTTATACCACCAAAGCGGCAACTTCGCCTACCCTGTTTTTTAGTCTCTGAGCATCAGATCATCCTACCTGCATTTAGCAAATTTACAGGAATTGACAGCAGGGAACTATCGATTAAATATCAATGTTACGCAATCTCAGAAGATCTCATTTTTCCTATTCAAAAAGGCAGGTAGCAAGAAAAATTTAATTAGATTTTGAGCTCGCCGGGCGAGATCCCGTAATATTTTTTAAAAGCACTGCTAAAGTTATTCTGATGGCCATAGCCAGTTAACAATGCAACCTCGTAAACTGTCATCTTATCTTCGAGCAGATAGCTTTTGGCTTTTTCCATGCGCACCCGCGTGAGGTAGTCGTGAATGGTCACAGAAAAATATTCCTTAAAGTCCTTACGCAGTTTACTTTCACTGGTCAGCACCTCCGCTGCCAGTTCTTTTTGGGTCGGTGGATTGGCAATACGCTGTTCAAGAATCTGTCTTGCCATCTCCAATCGCTGTACGTCCTCCTCATGAAAGAGCGAATCACTGCTTTCAGTTTTCTCATTGTATTGCTCAAACTGATACATCAGCAGCTCAACAATTCGCGACTCGGTATGAAGCCTACGGATTTCACCCTTCTTTTTGGATTCGATCAGCTCGGTTATGGTATGCTGCATCTCGTAGGTCGCCATCAGATCTTCTTCAGAGAAAGAGACGTATTCACCTTTTTCAATCTCGTGTACAAATTGCTGATGCAATAACGAATCGCGTTTGATCAGATTGAGGTAATACTCCTTGGAAATAACGGCTATAAAATACGTATATTCAATACCGGGTTCCACTTCATGGATGGATTTGACCGAAGGAATGTAGCGTATATTATGCCGGCTCATGCCATAAGGCAGTTTGCTGTCCGTCGGCTTAAAGAAAATAAACTGGCTGGTTATGGTCTCTCCCTCGATCTCTGTAAGCACCTGTACTGGCAGATCAAACTGCATTTTCGAATGCAAGATAAACAATCCTGAAGTCGATAGCTGAAAATTCTCCATATGGACGGGATCCTTGGATATGGATATCCTATTTTCGACCAAAGGTTTGTCGGGAACATAGCCGTCCGGAATTTCTTCTTCAAAAAGCCAATCTGCCAACTCTACTATTTTACTTTTCACCAACATGATTACAAATCCTAAATAAGCCTGAAGCAGTTAAAATTAACGAAATAAGATGGTATTCTAAAATTATTATAATCTTTCTAAATAACATGATTAATCCAAGTCAATATCCATTTCCTCCAACTGAACATAAGGTTTCAATGTTCTTGGATTCATAATGACATTGGACTCGACCGAAAAGATGGTATAAATCTCTTTTTGGGCCAATACTTCAACTGGAGTACCATGAAAGAGCTTTCGACCATTTTTGAGCATCAGAATACGATCGGCATACATGGCGGCAAAATTGACGTCGTGCACAATCAGCACCACCATAAATCCTTTTCGGGCAAGCGCACGTGCAATGGCAAGTACTTTCTGCTGATAGTGCAGATCCAATGCAGAAATAGGTTCATCCAATAACAACAGCGCATCCGGATTATCCCATATCTGCGCTAGGATACGTGCAAGATGAACACGCTGCTGCTCACCGCCGGAGAGGCTCAAAAAATCCCGTTCAGCAAAAGCAGATACCCCACAAAGTTCCATGGTTTCGGCCACGATCTTATAGTCCTGTTGTTTGGGCGTATTCTTATAATGCGGATAGCGCCCCATCAGCACAATCTCTTCTACGTTAAAACTCAATGTCGTCTGCTGCTGTTGGCTCAGTAAAGCCCTGCATTTGGCCAAAGCCGCAGGCTCGTATGCCGACAGCGCCTTGCCATTGAGATGAACAGCCCCCGAATCCGGTTTCTTTTCACCACAAAGCACCCCCATCAGCGTCGATTTACCAGCGCCATTAGCTCCGAGGATTGCCAGAATTTCACCTTTGCGCACCTGAAAGGTAATGTCTTTCAAGAGCTTTCGTCCGTTCACTTCGTAGTTGATCTTCTCTACACGTAGCATAATGCAATTATTTTTAAAGCCTCTGCCAAAAGACTATTTATCTTTGATTAAAATATACAAAAATACCGGTGTGCCCAGTAAAGCTGTAATCACGCCGATGGGCAATTCAATAGGTGCAACAGCAACCCGGGCAATTACATCTGCCAATGTCAACACCAGTGCTCCCAATAACAATGAACCAGGAAGCACAAATCGGTGATCCGCTCCGCCCATCAGGCGAACAGTATGTGGAACAATCAATCCCACAAAACCAATGATACCCGATACCGCAACTGATGCTCCCACAGCAAGTGTGGATAAGACAACCACCCAGCGTTTGACGCGATCGGTACGCATACCCAAAAGATCCGCCTGCAGCTCCCCAAGGGAAAAAGCATTCAGCGACTTTCCAAAAAAAGGCAAGATCAGTACCGGAATCAAAATAAATGGCGCCAAAGCCCTAAGGTTATCCCAGGTAGCCCCGCCAAGACTGCCCAGCATCCAAAAAGTGATGGTACGTAACTGTTGCTCCGTCGACATATAGGTCATCAGACCCGTTAGCGCACCTGCAAAAGCATTGATAGCAATACCCGCCAACAACATCGTTGTCACATTGGGACGCCCATTTTTACTCGCAATACGGTAAACCAAAAAAGCGGTTAAACCAGCGCCCACAAAAGCGCCAAAAGCCAATATATAATACCCAATCCAAGCAGCCAAAGAGGTAAAGAGAAAAGTCTCAAAGGCAATGATCAATACCGCAAAAAGAGAAGCTCCAGATGAGATTCCGATCAATCCGGGCTCCGCTAAAGGGTTGCGGAATATACCCTGGATCGCAGCACCGGATATACCAAGTGCTGCTCCCACCAAAAGTCCGAGCAAAAGACGCGGCATACGAATCTCAAAAAGAACATCTTCCTGCATATTATGTACACCTTCGGCACTCCCCAAGTGCAATTTTTGCGTCAACATCGTTAAGATATCGGCGGACGGAATATGGTAGGCCCCCATCCCCAAGGCAACAATACTTACAACACCTAATACCAGGCCCAAAGCCAATAGGATAAATTTCTGTTTCTTTTGCACCGGCTTTATTTTGAATCCATCACTTTTCCAAATCCACGGTGCAATTCTAAGATTGCGTCTGGCAGCCGGTTACTGAAATTGACCAGCAGCGAGGCATTCATCACCAAGATACGTTCGTTTTTACCTGCATTCGTAATACGCATGCCCGGCAATTTGAGGATAGCGTCCTCACCGCCAAGACTACTTGCGCCAAAATCAAATAGCAATACAATATCTGGATTGGCCTGTACCAGCGCTTCAGTGGTATAGGGTTTGAAATCCGAAAATTCCTGAACCGCATTTTTACCACCAGCCAAATTAATCATCGCGTCCAGACTGCTGCCTTTACCCGCCACACTCATGGTACCTGTACCACGGGCATATAAAAACAATACTTTGGGCACTGCTTTACCTTGATTTTCCTTTTTCACCAATTCTAGGGTATGATCCAGGCTTAATTTTGTTCGGGTAACCAAATTTTTACCGGCAGCGGATTCACCGACGGCATCTGCGACCTCCTGGATGTAACGAAGTGCACCCGGAACAGAATAGTTGGGTTTAATGGAGACAAACTTCACGCCGGCTGCGCGAATTTGCTGAATGACCGCTTTGGATACGTCACCTTCATTCGCAATGACAATGCTTGGTTTAAAAGATAATAAACCTTCGGCCGACACCGAACGATTCTTGCTTACCCTCGGTAAGGCCGCCGCCGCTTTGGGTGATATACTTGTCACATCGGTAGCGACCATGTGCTCGCCTATTCCCAGTCCGTAGACCGTTTCGGTCAACGAACTGTTTAACGTAATAATTCTCTGCTGTGCCCTCGCCCATCCACCGATTTGCATCAAAAAACACAGTATAATAACATAAAATCTACTCATCGTAATTCTTTATCTCCAGGATGACAATGGCGGATTTCCAAGTATGGATTTTGAATCTCGCCGTTCAACTTGAGCACAAAACAAATCAATAATCAGTCTAAATACAAATTATATCCAATCTATTTGAATAGCGTGTTATACCACAAAAAAGGCAATAACAAACTAATTAACAACAAAATAACTCCAAAAACAAACTACTTTTCAGTCTATAAAAAACGGATAAAATAGAATTTATGACATTTTGCATAGAGAAAAATTGAGTTGGATTACCGTTTTTTGTAACATTATTTAGAATTAGTAAAAATAAAAATAGTGTTTAAAAGCATCTCATCTATTCGAACAAGCACCCTGATAGCCCTATGCGCCTGCCAGATCTACACTGTGCAAGCACAGGAAAAATGGAAAATCTCGGGTGTATTAAAGAACGAATCCAATAAAGGCGTCGCCAATGCGACCGTTTATCTTTATCCAGATAAATATGCTTTTAAAACAGATACTGCAGGGAGGTTTCAGTTCAATCAGCTTTACGCGGGTCGCTATGAACTCCAAGTACAAGCTTTGGGTTATCAGCAGCAACGGCAGGTCATCGATTTAGAAGATAAAAATCAGCAATTAACCCTAGTTTTAAAAGCCGAGGACCGTCAGATGGATATCGTTGATGTGCAGGGAAAAGCGCAGGCTGTCGACAATCTTATCAAGGCCGAAAATGCGGCTATGCCCGTCAAGGTCATCACCAAGCGCGAGATTGAACTTATGGGCAGCCGTCGGCTCGATGAGGTGCTCAAAGAGCAGACCGGTATTGCCATTGTGAACGATATTGCCGGAGGATCCAGAGCGGTAGGTGTGCAGATTCAGGGCTTCAGCAGCAACTATGTGATGGTGCTGGTGGACGGACAGCCCATGCTGGGCCGCAATAGTGGAAACTTTGACCTATCCCGTATTTCGGTGACCAACATAGAGCGCATCGAGATCATCAAGGGAGCTTCCTCCTGTTTATATGGAAGTGATGCGCTGGGTGGATCCATCAATATCATCACCCGTCATGGTGCTATCACACCACAGGCACAGGCATCGATTCTTTATGGCAGTCTCAATACCGTTGATGCAACACTGGAAGCAGAAACACCTTTTGCTAATCAACGTGGGAGCGCCGTCTTTTCGGGCAATTACTACCGCACAGATGGTTTTAATACCGACAAGCAGTATCTGGACTCCAAGAGTACCACTTTCCCCCCCTATACCAACTATAGTTTCCAGGGTCGAGTACGTTATCGTACAAGCAAAAATGGGACTTTAGGTGTGACAGGGCGCTATGCAGCCCGGGAATCTGAAATGATCAATGCCTGGTCTGAATCGGCTACACTACAAGATAAACAAAAAGATCAGGACATCAATCTTTCGGCAAGTTACGACCATAATTTTGAATCGGGACTGCGCAGCATGACGCGTTATTATTTCTCGCGTTTCCATTCTCAGATTGCCGCACAATGGTTACAGCAGGGTATTGTAGCCAGTGCCGAGCAGTTCGGTCAGAATGTACACCGTATCGAACAGCAATTTGCGTATAGCCCTGCACAACAGGTCAAACTCACCGGCGGTATAGGCGGTAGCCTCGAACTCATGGACAACCAAGATCTGGATGCCAAACGATCTTTGAATAGTGCCTTTGCCTATTTGCAGACTGAGTGGAAACCAATAGACCGATTGCTAACTACGCTGGGCTTACGCTACGATCAGACCAACGTCTACAATGGTCATCTCAGCCCGAGTTTGGGTCTGCAATACCATGTCAGTCCTACCCTCTTAATAAAAGGCGGTATTGGCGCAGGATTCAAAGCACCCGACTATAAGATGCGCTATCAGGTCTTTTTCAATCCAGCAGCCAACTATTTGGTCGTCGGTTCAGAACGCGTAGCCGATGTGATTGCAGCCATGGATCAAGCCGGAGAACTGAGTTATAAAAACAGCTATATGCTCAATTTGGTGGCGGGTAACCTCAAAGCCGAAACCAGCATTTCAAATAATCTTGGACTGACCTGGAGTCCGTCCAATAGATTTCAGGCCGATTTCTCGGTCTTCTACCATCGGATCAACAATGAGATCAACACGGTTAGTGTAGGTAATGGTACCAAAGTCGCACAGATCTATAGCTACCGCAACCTGCCCAAAGCCATGAATAAAGGTTTTGAAGTTTCATTGACTTATCAGGCAACCAAAGATCTGCAATTGTCTATGGGCTATCAATATCTGATTGCCAAAGACCTGAGTGTATTGGACAGTATTGCCAAAGGCAGTTATCCCTACAACCAGATCAACGATCCCGCTACAGGCGAATATCGCCAGAGCAAAAAATCGGATTATTGGGGTATTGAGGACCGTTCGAGACACATGTTCAACGCAAAAGCCCAATATGAATATAAACCCTGGGGTGTCAACGTCAATGCGCGGGTTAATTTCAGAAGTGCCACACCTTTTCAGGAATACAATGGCAACCAGTTTATCGACAAATACGACATCTTTATCCCCTATCACACACTGGTTAATATGACAGTAGAAAAGAGTCTGATGAACAGAAGGTTGACCTTCCGTCTGATCGGTGACAATCTCTTCAATTTTACCAGCCGTTATTTACTCGGGCAACCTGGACGTGTTATTATGGGCGGCGTCAGCTACCGTTGGATAAAAGAATAATAAGGACTAATGAACAAGAATTTAGCACACCAAGTACAAGATAAAAGATGAGAACGATTCGAATGATTATTGGAGAATGTAGCATCTGGCTTTCCTTTCAGAAGATTGGCCGTTGTATTTTTTCAGCACTATTGTTATTGACAGTGGTATCCTGTGGGAAAGACAAAGACTATACTATCGGATTAGAAGATGGCAAAAGTACCTTGATCAAAGATCTTGCTGGCGATACCGATGCAGCCATGGGTGAAGGTACTGAAGGAAAAGAGCAAAGACCATTTTTTACGTTTCTTTTTCGTTTTAAAGACCAAAAGCAAATATGGATTAAAACCAAAGCTGATTCAGCGCAGTGGCTTAAAACAAAAGATTGGGATATTGCCTTTACAGGTCCTTACAATTCGGAGATCTATGTGAACAATGCCCAGCATGAATACAATCCAGGTTATGGCGGTCAAGTCAACAATACCGCTGTGGTTTTACTACGACAAGCCTATCAGAGTGTCACTGTAGCCCCTTCGGATGAAGAGTTTAACAAAAGTGAAGTCAACAAAATTGGCTGGGCAGCAACCGATGGTTCGGATGGCTGGTTTCGTTATAGTTTGAGCACCCATATTATGCAGGCGCTCCCCAATCGTACCTATGCGATTCGCTTACCCGATGGCAAATATGCCAAATTACAGCTGATCAATGCCTATAAAGGAAATCCAGCGGCGGTAACCAACCTGAACTGGCCTGCCCCATACTACACATTTAAATATTATGTACAGCAGGATGGCAGTAAAGATTTAAATACAAACACATTATAATAAGGAAAAATTACACAATTAAATTAAAGATGAATAGATTATTTACAACAGCAGCACTGCTATGTGCATTGAGTTTAGGTTTTACTTCTTGTAGTAAGGATGATGATAAGGTGGAGCAAGTCGAGCCGGAATACCAAGCTAAGGTTATGGTCAAAGACGGTGAAACTGTTGATTTAACAAAGGTTTCCAAAACCATCAATACACAAGGAACAATCAAGCGTACAGGCAATACCTATTCACTTCGTAACTTTAAACAATTTACAATCGGTGAAGATGGAAAAGCAACAACAACTGCAGCGCAAACCTATTATTTCGACTTTAAGGAGAACGATGGGCTACAAACTGCTGATGCCCCATTAACCCTAATCGCACAACAACGCGTCATGGATGTGATCGCAAACACTGCAAAATCATTTACACTGTCTTATATAGATAAAGCTTATGAGACTGTCAATTCAGCGGATCAATTTGCAACATTGACTGACAACAAAGCTGGTATTGCATTAACTCCTACTGCTATTGGATGGGCTGGTTACGATATGACAACACACCATGTTATAGCTGTTAAAGACCGTACGTTTATTCTTTCAAAAGATGGAAAGCCTTATTTTAAATTTAAAGTCAACAGCGTATATTCCAATGAGACACCAAATAAAGCAATGGCGTCAGATAACTATGTTTTCTACTCCATCGATTACCAAGAATTTAAATAGCATTAACAAAAGCAGCTGGTTAAAATTCCAGCTGCTTTTGTTAACCAACAATCAAAAACCGAAAAAAATATATTAAATACCAATTTTCATACACACTTTATCAGCAAAAGATTTTATCTTTACTATTATTTAGAATAAATTTAAATAAAAATAACATACTAACAGCCCTACTGCATGTATAGAAAAGGGACAAAGTATTGACTAACAAAAAAAACTAGTAACAATGAAAATAAAGAAACACAGCAACCTATTAAAATTCATACCGGTACTGGCATTTTTAATTGTGTTGGGGTCTTGTAGCAAAAGCGACCCCACAGTAGTAGAGCCTGAACCAGATCCTGTTGCACCAGAAGCTATGTTCAACCGCTTGATTACTGTTAAGAATTTTGGAGAAGACTTACCTGCTGGAAGTGCACCAACCACGGCGCAATCACCAATATATTACAGCCTGGAACAGAACAAAGCTGTGACGTCGGATTATAAACTAACTGCACGATGGGACATTTCTTGCTCAGAAATATATCGCAGTTTTATCAATTGCAACAATACAGCAAACGGATTTGGTAAAGGTGGCCCAGGCAAAGGCGGAATCCTGATTGTCGAGAAAAAGTTTGAAGATGTAATCGATATCCCTTCAGACGCCGAGTTTCGCAAAGGTGAAAAAGCATATGGTACTGATAACTCCGGTGATTTTGGAGAAGGCTTGGGCTGGTATCTGTATGATTTTAACGGTACGTTCAAAGGCGGGGGTGCTGAAAACAAAAAACACGTCTGCTGGCCTATAGAAGGGCATACCCTAGTTGTCCGTACGGCGAATGGAAACTACGCCAAGATCAAAATGCAGAGTATCTACAAAGATCTGCTCGATTCGAAGGATTGGTATACAAATTCGCCTACACCCTACTTTTCTTTCCAATATGTACTTGCCAAAGCTGGCAGTACCAAATTTACAATTGCTAACTAAAAAAATAAGTATAGCGTACTTATTAGATACTAAACTAACATGAAAAGATTATACAGCATCTTAAGCTTCCTTTTTGTAGGATTGCTGCTAACCCGCTGCACCAAAACGGAAGAATTAGCCTTACTTCCAGCAGACAAAATACTGGAATACAAAGTCACCAACCTCCCCAATGACGAAGTTATTTATGGAGCCGTCGACAATGAGGCCAATACCATTACCGTATATGTCCCCTACTACTATGGTTTATTGGTGATAGATCCGAGCATTACACTCTCCAATGGAGCCAGTATTGCAGAAGAAATTTTACCTGTTAAAACAGATGAAAAGAACCAGACGTATACCGTAAAGTCCGCTACAGGTACCACTAGAACTTATAGCTTAAAGATTGAATTACAAAGCACACCGACTTTTGAGGCTCAGTTTTATACAACTTCGTCTCTTATCCTTACAAAAGGTCCTGGCACTGGTTTCCCGGCGATTAATGGAACCTTTATGCATACCAATCCTTCATTGGTAAGTATTGCACTTATTAATCAAGAAACTAAAGTACGCTATAAGATGTCTACGCCCAATAGCTTGAAAGTATCGGGTAGTACTTATCAACTATCCTACACGGGAACTGAGCGAGAAAATCGCATTCCATCCGATATTTTGGCAGGCACCTATGATGTTGAGGTAACCAATCTAAATCATACTGTTACATTGGCCAATCCGCTCAAGATTACATATCGCCAACCCGATGTAATTGTTAGCTTATTGGGACTAAATTTGGCAAAAAATAAGGATTGGACTATTAAAGCCAACTTAGATAAAGTGATTTTAGATCCTACAGCCGTTATTATGACACTCAATGGCAAAGATTATCCATTGATTATCAAGTCGCACACGAGAACAGAAATGACAGTTTCATTACCTGCAGATCTTCCGACGGGAACATTTGAAAACGTACAGGTT
The DNA here is from genome assembly GCF_002325125.1 of Sphingobacterium sp. UBA1498. Taxonomy (NCBI): domain Bacteria; kingdom Pseudomonadati; phylum Bacteroidota; class Sphingobacteriia; order Sphingobacteriales; family Sphingobacteriaceae; genus Sphingobacterium; species Sphingobacterium sp. UBA1498. The sequence goes on along the minus strand of NZ_DCRG01000006.1, from coordinate 19,616 downwards.
AAGTTCCAATTTAAAGACTGGGCCGATGTTGTAAAGACACAGTTATCTCCAAGTACAATAACGGAATCATAAGCAAGCATCCACAGTATGCCATAGTGGCATCAAAATTAAATAAATTAAAACAAGAGGAGATCTCAACATGAACTCAAACATCAAAACTATCTTAAAATCTGCTATGGCCGTGACTGTGCTATCGGCAGCAGTATATGCTGTATTGCCAAAACAACTTCCGTTAACGGAATCTTTACCACTCTCACATGCTAAAGCATCCAATAATATAACTGTAGTTGGTCAATGGGCTAATATTGTAGGTGTAAATAATTGGCCAGCTGTTTATGTAAATCTTACAACGGGTAGCCAAAGTTTGAATTATAATGGTCAAGTCGTATTCTCTCGATTTGCTAATGCAACGTTGAGTGCTAATCCAGGTTTTGAACTTAGAACGGTTATGCAAGATATTTCTTCTGTATCGGCAAACGACTGGCTATCTGGAACGCCGGTATCTTCATTAGGAAATAATGAATGGTATGAGTTTGACCTATCGACTATAAGTATTTGGCCAATACAACCAATTACTGTATTAGTTGGAAACCCTTCTGGCGCACTGTATGCATTAAAACTTAACAACTTTTCCGATATACAGCAAAGGGTAATTAATGGTGAAACTCAGATGAAGGCAGATGCTATTATTGAAGTTAAAGCACTGTAATAAAATTTGAGCCTGTTACTATAGGATATTATACGATAGGCTTAAATATAAACAAGCATCCACAGTATGCCATAGTGGCATCAAAATTAAATAAATTAAAACAAGAGGAGATCTCAACATGAACTCAAACATCAAAACTATCTTAAAATCAGCGATGGCCGTGACTGTGCTATCGGCAGCAGTATGGGCAGCAGCTCCAACAACAGAATCAGCAACAGCTCCTTTGGCTTTAAAGCAAGCTAAAGCAAACAGCAACTACACAGTAGTTGGCCAATGGTGGAGTCCTGCCGCAGCATCAACTTGGCCAGCAGTTTATTTAAATCTTGCTACAGGAGCACAAAGCTTAAGCGCCTCCGGCCAGGTCGCATTCTTTAGCCATGTAAATGGTTCAATCAAAGCAAATCCAGGCTATTCAATCAGAACTATAACACAAGACATCTCTTCCGTTACAGCGGCAGATTGGGCAACTGCGACTTCAGTATCATCGCAAGGTAATAACGAATGGTATGCCTACGATCCAGTTACTCATGGAAACGAAGCTGTCCAACCATTAACTGTATTAGTTAATGATGGAACAGGCGCTAAATATGCAGTCAAACTGCTTAACTTCAGCAATGTCAGCCAAAGAAATATTACTGGCTTAGAGGTAAAAGCAGATATCAATATCGAAGTTAAGGCACTATAGTCTTTCCTATTTTAATGAATAGAAGATCCCGCAACCTGGTGGATGGGTTGCGGATCTTTATAACCTAATCATCATCCGCATAACGATTTTTTAACCAAAAAAAATTATGCAACATTCATTTTTGAAAAAACAAATACATAACTTTCAATTTCTAGCTATTTTTATGCTAGCATTAACATGCTGGTCCTGTAAAACCGAATACCCCAGCTTACCCTACAATGACATCGAATCCTTTAGCATTCAGGACGCTGATGGTAAAACCTTATCAGCTAGCATCGTGAATGACCAGATTATCTTATATTGGCCACCCCTGGTGGAGCAGCCCGAAAGCATTACGCCTACGATTAAAATTTCGGAATTAGCGACAATTATTCCTGCATCTGGGACAGCAATACAGTTACAATCCGACAAACCAATTACCTATACTGTGCGGGCACAGGACGGATCCAGCAAAAATTATACATTGGTATTCCAGTACAACCAGCCTCTGATACAGGCAAAAATGAATCTGGCCGAAGGTAAATATTACCTTAGTTACCCAAAAAATGAGAATTTTGTAGTACGAGGAGAAAATATCCTGCCAGACGAGGCGCAAACCAAGGGCTATCTGGTCGATAAGGATGGAAAAGAAACCTTACTTTCTTTTTCTCAACCTCCAACATCTTTTATCGCACAATTCAACACTCCAGAAGATCTTAGACCTGGCATCTACCACATCAAACTGATCTCTGGACGCTACACGGTGCTCACCGATGCTTTTGAAGTATTCTTACCAACATTATACAACGTCATACAATGGCAAGGTATGTTTTATACTGGCAAAAAGGGCGGCGACCTGGTGCTGAACATAAATAGTAAAGAGACTTATGAACTTTATTTCAAGGCAGATTTTGACCATTTTATAGCGATTGATAACCTCAATAACGAATATACTATCAACAATGTAGTCTTTGATGTTGCAGCGATGACGATAAAGCTACCCATTCCCGTATCTGTACAGGGAAACGCAATTAAATCCTTGAAGATGATGGATAAAAACGGGAAGTTATTGTCAGAAGGTGATTTTAGTATCACTTTAAATTAATTAACGCCTTGCCTACGATATTTTTGCCCGCGTATTTTCGCTATCACGGAATGCAATTGATCGCAGCATGCTTCGTGGCACTGGTACTATGCAATTGCAGCAAGAGCGCTTCTGTCCCAGAAGAGCCTACAGCTCCGACTTTGCCAGAAGAAACCTTACGCCAACAATATAGTAAGTCGGCAGCACAATGGCCAGCCGCCGCTTGGTACAACAATATCAAGGTACGTGAACTGGCCGCTATACCCGAAAACCCATCGAAAGATAAGGCCGAGCTTGTAGCACTTGGCAAAGCCTTATTTTTCGACCCCCGCACCGGTAATGGCATGAAGACTTGCGCTTCATGTCATAATCCGGACACCTACTGGATCGACCAAAAAACAACGGCAGATGGCATGGCCCTGCATCACCGCAATACACCTTCCATGGAAAATGTCTGGTACCTGGAAGGCAAACTCTTCCACGATAGCCGCGCAAAGACTTATCGAGAGCAGATCACCGAAGCCATCAACTCCCCGATCGAAATGGGCGGAAATACGACTGCTTTACCCGCTAAGCTGCAAGCTATACCTGGATACCTTCGTTTATATGAAGCGGCTTATACTACGCAAACGATGACCGTCGAAGGATTGCTGGATGCTATAGCAGCATATTCAAAATCAATTAGCAGTGGTGAAACCGCCTTCGACCGTTTTATCAAAGGAGATTACCAGGCATTAAATGATGTACAGCTTGAAGGTCTCCATCTCTTTCGCACAAAAGGGAAATGTATCAACTGCCATAATGGTGCCTTCTTTACCGATCTCGATTTTCATAACCTGGGTTATGCTGTTACCAGCAAAGGTGCCTTGGACAATGGTCGCTTTGAGGCAACAGGACTGGAAACAGACAAAGGTAAATTTCGTACGCCGGGCCTGCGCAATGTAGTCCATACTGCACCCTACCTGCACAATGGTAGTATTGCAAGCTTAAGTGAACTGATCAACCTGCTGAGTCAGGGCATGCCCCAAAAATCAGGACAACAGATCAATGGCACCTTATCGCCGCATATTCAAAACGTCCGATTGAGCAGTAAAGAACAGGAAAATATCGTGGCTTTTTTGGAGAGCTTATCGAGCGTACCGACCAAGACCGAGCGGCCAGTATTGCCCTAAAATAAAAAATCCCAAAGGGACTAGCTTTGGGACATTTGAGTACTCCACAGCAGCGGAGGTATCAAAAATTAAATAAATTGGCACAAAATTAGGCTTTTATATTAAATAAAAAAGCAAAAAAGTATTAAATTTCAGATAATTATATAATTTGTATCCGATCAGCTACAAGTGTAAAGGATAAAACGCGCATCAAATAATGAGTCTACTCCGCCAAATAATTGGTCTATTTTTTATTACAGCCGTTATCTCGGCTTGCCAGCAAAACAGCAGAACAGCGACTTCACCCGATGAACTTATTAGTCCAAAAACAGGAACAAAAAAAGAACTCACACTCGATTCTATATACCTGTATGCCAAACAGCTCTACCGTTGGCAGGAATCTCTCCCTTCGTATACCACTTTTGATCCGCGGGCAAAATATGCCCAAATAGAACCTGAGCAAACAGCCTACGAACGTGAACTTTTTGCGCTCAGCCAATACGCCTTGCGCAAGAATGATAAGCCCTATGAATGGTCAACCATTCCCAATAAGCCCAAATATTCGTATCTGGAACGCCGTCGGACTGAAAAGAAAAGTAGCGGTCACATGGCAAGTACCACCACCCCCTATCGGTATGCGACACACCTGTCTTACTGGACCGCAGGTAATAAACGGATTGCTTATGTATACATCCCCTCTTTTCCAGAGCTCCAGACAGTGAAGGCCGAACTGGATCAACTTGCGGCCGAACTCGCACAGCAGCAAGTTACTCATCTAATCCTCGATCTACGTCATAACGGTGGCGGTTATGTGGAAACAGCCGAATATCTAGCCAACCTCATTAGCCCGGCCAGACTGGATAAAAAAGTTATGTTCAGCGAGCAATTTCATCCGAATGTGCAGCAAGGCAGAGCAAAACTACTCCTTAAACAACCCTATCTGGATGCCAGTGGCAAAGTGGTCCAATATAAAGGACGCCCCGCGACAATGGCTGATGTAGATTATAGTGAAAAAGCCAATACACATTACTTTATCAAAAAGGGGCATTTCAATTCTTTGCAGCAGTTATCCTGTATTGTCTCTGATCGTACAGCTTCGGCTAGTGAGCTTTTGATTAGCAGTTTCAAACCCTATCTTCCGCTGCGACTCATCGGCCAGCAAACCTTTGGCAAACCCGTCGGATTTTTTTCCATACGTGTAGGAGCCTTCGATATTTACCTGGCTTCATTTCTTATCCGAAATGCCGATGGCTGGTCGGATTATTTTGACGGCATACCCGTAGACCTGAATTTAGCTCCGGTCGATACCTCCCGCCATCCCGGGGATCCAAAGGAAGCCTGGCTTGGAGCGGCATTAAAAGATATTGCCAGAGACCAACGTATCAAGGCAATTTCATCCGCTACTTATTTTCCCTTGCCAGCAGAAGAAAATTTGCTACTCAAAACAAATTTCAAATTAAAGTAAGAAACTATTACAGCTGAATTTTGTCATACTCTTGTTTAAATTAAAACCATTTTTCATAGATGATAAAGCAGAAAACAGCATAAATTTGTGAAAATAAATACAAATCTTTGTATAGAATCGTTATAAATAAAAACAGAAACATGTTAAGTCAACATATCAAAGAGCAAACGCACGCAGCTCACCAAAACGTAGAAGGAACGATCGTGCGCCAATTGAAAAATATTCGTTCTGAAGCAGATTATGCTGAAGTATTAAAAGGCTTTTATGCTTATTTCCGCGCTGTAGAAGATAGCATCGCTCCTTTTGTAACCGCAGAAGTATTGCCAGATTTGGCCGAACGCCGTAATTCATCGTACATCAAAAGTGATATTGAAGCCTTGGGTGGTAATGTAGATAACCTGCCTGAAGCAAATGCTCCAGCAGTAGCAAATGTACAGGAAGCACTTGCATCATTATATGTTTTGGAAGGTTCAATCATGGGTGGTCCGTACATCGTACAGATGCTCAATAAATATGGCGTTACCAAAGGAACTTCTTTCTTTGAAGGTTATGGCGAAAATAGCCGTGACATGTGGGCTGGTTTTACAACAGTATTAAACAAATATTCCGAAGATCCGTCAACTTATGACCGCGCAGTAGAGATTGCTAACCAAACTTTTTATAACTTTGGCGAAGTATTCACTCCTATTGCCAGTGCAAACTAAAACAAGTGCGATAGTGTTTAATTCCTTAAATGGAGCAAAAAGATAAAAAATCAAAATGGCTTAAGCGTGCCGGAATTGGAGCATTCCTCTTCTTTCTGGCCAAAGGACTTGTATGGCTCGCTGTGTTCTTTTTCGCAGCTAAGTCCTGCAGCATATCTATTTAACACAAAAATATGAAGCCTTCATCTAACGCTCAAAAAAGGCGTCCGATGAAGGCTTCTTTTTTAACGCAGGCTAGCCTGTGTGTTTTTTATCTCGAACGCTAATGTCTTCATATTGTCTTCGTATTGTGTTCGTACCACCTTCGGAGATGGACAGACTTGCAACCATTATTGACCAGCTTCCGAACAGATAATTCCTGTTCAGGGTCTGGACGATATCTGTTCAGTACCTGTACAATATCTGTATCGCATCCGAATAAGGTACGAAGCAGGTACGAATCTGGGTTATACTTTTGTAACCACCGTCCGATACAGCTCTATACCCTCATGACTGATAACCTGACAAGCAATTTCTCCACTATTGACCGAGAAATAGAAAAACCCGTATTGATCTTTCGCAAAACGGCCATACGGTAAATCTGTTTTCACCGGGGTTATTTCGGATCCTGCTCCCGAGATAAACTGATGAAACTTCTTGCCTTCAACTTTCAAATGCTGCAGGGAATGCTCATGTCCAGAAAGGTATATATCAACTTCCCGCTTTTCAAAAATAGATTCCAGGACCTTTCGCACGGCCAGCGTGTCATAATTCGTTGTACGCGGTCCTGCCGTATACAAGGGATGGTGGCCGATAACAATTTTCCAATGTGCATCCGAATTTTCCAGTAGCTGATCCAGCCAGGCGAGCTGTTTCTCGGGTTGCTGTCCCGCAACATGTGGCCCATACTCGCTGTTACTGTAAAATTCAGGAATCATCGGGTTGGTATCGATAAAAGCCATCAGGACCTTTTCCCCATCCTTGAGCGCAAATGTCTTGCTGTAATAACGCGAAGGCATCTTCCAGCGCCTGCTGATACCGCTATAGCGCACCTGCGCATCGGGATCTGATTTATAATCGTGGTTTCCCAAAATGGGATACCAGTCCCATTGCAGCGAAAATGCGGTATAGATATTTTCAAACGAATAATGCCACAAGGGATCATGCTCACTGACCACGCCGGAGGGGTAAAAATTATCACCGGTAGAAATGATAAAGTCATTGGGGTGCTGATCGGCCCATTGGCCCATCTGTCCTGCTACGGCCAACTGATGGTCAGCACCGTTGCGTCCCCAGTCGCCTACAGCCATAAAATGAAGATCATAAGCATCTTTGGGCTTTAAATGCTGTCGTATATCTTCGCTTTCAAGTTGCGTGGGTTTTGTCAGGCCGAAGCTGCTGAGCGTAATTCCGCCCAGGCCGGCTGTAATCGCCGTGCCCAGGGAATTTTTCATAAAAGTTCTGCGTTTCATCAATAGATTTTAATAACCAGGATTCTGTTGCCAGTGGGTGTTTACGTTTAATACAGTTGTTGGTACGGGAAAAATACGACGGAACTTCTCGCTCATCCCGGCAGGATACAGCGATCGGAATCCCCAGTTATCTTCAAATTTTCCGTAACGGATCAGATCATTTCTACGCCAGGACTCGTCGGCAAACTCCCTTGCACGCTCATCCAATACATCTTGCAGATCTGGGGCTGCCGTGAGTACAGGTGCATTGACATAGGTACGGATCTGATTAACCAGGGATTGTGCAGTCTGACCACTGGTGGCAGCAGCCCCACGGAGTATAGCCTCCGCTTTCATCAACAGGATATCGGCATAGCGAAATACCGGTACATCGTTGCTCTGATTCCGCTGATTGGCTGAGGTAACGGCTACGTCCATATAAAACTTAATGGATCTGTACCCCATCGAGCGCCCCTTTTGGTCATTACCCACATTGAGCGTGGCCGCGCCATCCGAACGCAACGTAATTTCTTTCGTGGTCTCCAGCTGCCAATCAAACTGCGCATCTGCATCTGCAGCATTATAATCCTGATCTATGCCGCGTTTGGAAGTTCTGATCAGAAAAGGACGAGTCTTATCTTCTACATAATTTGACCAATAATATTGCTTACCACCGATATATGAAGCATTCCTTTCGTCGCCTTCCAGATTAAATTTCTCCAAATAGCTTGGTAATACACGAAAAGTTCCCCCAACACTTTGAGGTAGTGTGGCAAACTGATTCTGCGCACTGCGATGTATCCAAAAGCGTGAATAGGTCATACCCTGTTGTTTTTCGCGATCGTAAGGTATGGCGAAAATAAAATCCTTTACCTGATAACCATTATCGGGGCGAAATTTGGCCATAAACTTGTGACTTGTCAGATTAAACTGTCCCGAGGAAATAATCTGATCGCACATCGCAACTACATCATTTAATTTTTCATTTTGTGCACTTGGATTGTAATTGGCTACATCCGCAGCCGTATAAACAGCCCAGTTGAGATACAACTTGGCCAGTAATGCTTCGGCCATATATTTCGTTGCTTTTCCATAGGTTGCTACAGAAACTGTGGTCGGCAGCAAGTCCTTCACCGCAAGCAATTCGGTCTCAATAAAACGGCAAATTTCAGCACGGCTTGAACGTGCAGGAACGGCATCAACAGGCCCTGTGATCAACGGTGCAGCACCAAAATTATCCATCAGTATAAAATAATAATAAGCACGGATGGCACGGGCGGGTGCCGTCAGCTTTTCTTTATCTTCCCCAAATAATTCAATGGCATTATTGGCTAAGGTTATTCCAGTGGAAGCATCGTTCCAGATACTTGGTAAGAGGCCGTTGTCGGCATTCCAATTGTGCACATGAAATTCACGGTATCGGCCGCCATCAAACCAGTCTGTCCCCATGGAAACACTCACGGCCTCATCTGCTGAGAGTGTTTGGGCCATCCAATGATCGCGCCCCATTGCGCCACGGTAAGCTGCATATACATCAGCAAGAATTGCCTCAGCTGCACGTTCCGAATCTGGAAATTCCGTCAGCTGTGATTTTATATCAACATCCAGATCGGTACAAGATCCCAGCGAAAAACTCAATGCTGATAAAGTAAATAAGCGAATAAATAGTGTTGGTTTCATATAAATTATTTCTTGTTCTATAGGCCGTGTGGCATACTCCATTTATGTCAACAGGATTGTTTCGATAAGAAGTTTTCCATCCCACAGCGCTGTCTTATAAATTAAAATTAAGGCCAAACATAAACGTACGTGTGCGTGGGTAGGTCTGGCGGTTATCGATTCCCGGTGTCAAGCCTCCCAAGCCCACCTCGGGATCAATTCCTTTATACTTCGTCAGTACAAACACGTTATTCATCGTTGCATATACCCTTAGATTTTTAATCGGTATATTTTTCATCGGTATCGTATAGGCCAACGTAACATAAGCCAAACGCAGGTAGCTTCCATTTTCCAGGTAACGATCGGATAGGTAATGCGCATTGATATCCGTCATGCGCTCGGTTTCCACGACACTCGCAAGCACGTTTTTCTGTCCTGCGTTACCGACAACGTTGGAATTACGCGCTCGGGTAGCATTCATAATTTTCTGTCCAAAAGCACCTTGAAACATTCCGTTTAAAGAAAAATTCTTATACGAAAACTATTGTTCCAACCCAATGTCAACTTGGGTTGTGGACTTCCCGTCACAGCCTGATCTTTCTTCTGTGGTGTGGTGGTCGTTTCGCCGGTACGTTCTCCAGTCTTCTCATCATGAACATAAAATACCGACACGCCTTCATCGTTGTAGCCTGCCCATTCCCAGGTATAAAACTGACCGATAGGCGCTCCTGGTGTCAGCCTCTGCTGAAAAACATTGGTCTGTCCAGCCCCACCTAGATCCGACAATTCGATATAATCCTGGGTAAACTGCTCGTTAGCAATGCTCACCACCTTATTGGTATTGTGCGATAGCACCAAGCCGGTATTCCATTTGAAATGTTCTTTATCGATCGCCTTTGCATTTAAAGTAAGCTCGATCCCGCGGTTTTCAATTTCCCCGACGTTGGCCGTCAATGTCGGATAGATATATTTCGATTTGCTTACCTGATAATCATAAATCAGGTCACTTGTTTTCTTTTTATAGACCTCCAAAGATCCTGTCAGGCGATTTTTGAGAAATCCGAAATCCAAGCCAAGATTGATCATGCTGGTGGTTTCCCATTTGAGGTTTGGATTGCTATTGCGAAGCACCATTAAAGTACGTAATAGACTTACCTGACCATCGGCACTCACATAATCAAAAAACTTAGATGAAGCACCACGTACAGACTGCGCAGTAAAAGCATCAAAACCCAGCGAGTTGCCGCTCACACCATAACCCGCACGTAACTTCAAATCATCAAAAATTCCGCTTTCACGGATGAATGATTCCTCCGACAGGCGCCATGCTGCAGACACCGAAGGGAATGTCGCCCAACGATTGTTGGACCCAAAAGCCGAAGATCCATCACGTCTTACGGTCGCCTGTAGCAGATATTTACTGTTATAAGCATAATTCACCCGGCCATAAACAGATATCATACGCAAGGTGGAAAGATAATAGTTCCCAAAACCCAACAAATCAACTACATTCGCCATCCCAGGGTTATAGTAACTTAAATCATCGTTATAATAATCGGAGGTCGTCAATTGAAAGCCATCGTTATTGTTGTTCTCCTCCCATGAATAACCGGCCAGTGCAGCTACTTTGTGCTTTCCGGCAAATGTCTTTTCATAGCTCAGGTTCATTTCCATCACTTTCCGTTCATCTTCTACTGCGGCACGGATAGATTTGCCATTTTGGCCACGTGCAGCCATTGAAGACATCGCGTAGTATTGCGCGTTGTTGAACTGCCTATTTTGCATCGAAAGATCAATATTATAGGTCAGCCCGGGCAAGATCTCATAGCCCAGTTTGGCATGTGCCTGAAGGACCTTTGTTTTAGAAAAATTTGTATTCTCCTCAATTAAGGAAAGTGGATTGGCATATTGCGAACGGTCGGGTTTTTCAAACCAGGAGCCATCGGCATTTCGGATCGGCGATACAGGCAGGTAATAATACATTGCATCATATACACTGAGTCCCTGATCCAAAGCGAGTACATCATTCTGCTTGGTGATACTTGCGTTGATATTGAAAGACGCCGTCAACCGGTCATTAAGTGCCTTGGTCTGCAAAAATGCTCGAGCAATCTGACGCCCCATATCTGTCCCTTTGATAACCCCATTGTTTTTGATGGTATTGAGACTAATGCTATACTGTGTTTTTTCTGCACCGCCAAGAATGGATATATTATGGTTGTTCGATACCCCTGTCCGCTCCACCGTTCTTTGCCAATCGGTATCTGCCCCCAGGTCGTCCGTTGGTTCCATCGAAAACCCATTATCATTGACATAGGACCTATATTGCGCAGCATTCATCATCTCATAATGCTTAGCCACCTTATCGATCGCCAGATAACCGTTGTAATTGATGTTGGTCTGCCCTGATTTCCCGCGCTTAGTTGTGACAATAATAACGCCATTGGCCGCTTTTGAGCCATAAATTGCGGTCGCTGAGGCATCGCGCAGCACGTCGATCGAGGCAATATCATCTGGCGCCACCAAGGCCAGCGATGCGCCCGGGACACCATCGATTACATAATAAGGTTCCATCGCTTCACCGCTGCGTAAGGTTGAAGCACCTCTTAGGCTAATAGAAGGCGTGGCATTGGGTTACTGTTATTTGTCGAAATGGTTAGCCCCGCAACTTTACCCTGCAGCATCTGTGCTGGTGAGGTAAATACACCAACATTCGCATCTTCCGCTTTAACACTGGTGATCGAGCTTGTCAGATCTTTTCTGGACACACGACCATAACCAATCACAACTTCATCCAATTTAACCAAGCCTCGCTGAAGCTTTACATTCAGGGACAACGGTTTTCTCGCTTCAATGACATAACCCGAAAGCGTATCGGACTGAAATCCGACAGCCGAAAACACAAATTGATAACCAACATGTTCCACTAAATTCTGAAAATGGAATAGTCCCTGGCTATTCGTACTGGTGATCACACTAGAGCCTCCATTGACCTGAATAGCTTTTACGCTGACACCAGGGAGGAACTCGCCCTTTTCATTTTGAACAGCGCCTTTCACCTGTTGCTGCTGTGCATGAAGTTGGGTAAGTCCAGCTGTAAGCAATGCAAAAATAAGCAGATTCCTTTTTTGCGGATTTGTTTTTCTGAGCATATTTGTTAATTGTTTAGATGTTCGGTAATCGTATTTTCCTGCTTGTAAAGCGTGTAGCTGCCGTCCGCATTGGCGACAAAGCGCAATTCATTGATTAGACAGATGGTTGTCAAGATATCTTTCAAGGAATTTTGCTGTACATCAATCTCACCAGTATAGTGAATAGCCGCTATACTCTTGTCCCCCAAATGAATCTGCTTCTTGAATGCTGTTTCTAAACCCAATATCAAAGCGGACATTGGCGTGTTTTTAAGATTTAATAAATCAGGTACAGCGAAGTCTGGTACTTTTATTGGTTTTTCTTTATGCACGGCGTCCAATCGGGTTGTTCCGCCTTTATAAACGGTCAGATTTTGACCTGGGCCATCCAGAAACACGTTTTTGAAATGATCGCTCAGGGACGAAACAAGCACCTTACCGGTATGCAGTGCAACAGTCACAGTTTGATGTTTTAATTTGGTATTAATCGTAAAGGATGTACCGAGCGCCGTCGTTTTAGTACCATTGGCAAGTACTGAAAATGGACGTTTTGGATCTGAAGCCACATCAAAGTATGCTTTACCCACAAGTTCAATGTCGCGGGCATTGTCAGCAAAATCTTTCACATAGCGAATTTGACTTTGTGCGAATAAACGCACATGAGATCCATCAGGTAGATCTAGAACTATACTCTGGAGATTTCTATTTTCTTTCGAAATCCACGCCATATCTGTAGCTTCTACAACCGGATTAGCTGCAGACAGCTGTTCAAAAGGCTGCGGAACTGAATCTTGCGTCCACCATGTGACAAAATGGAAGGGAAAGAAAACGATAATTGCCGCCGCAGCACTGTATCGAAGCATCTTGATCAACCGATACCGCCGTAAAACCTTGCGACCCTGTGCATCTTCCTCGTCTTGAATGGCATCTTGAATCTGCGATTTCATCGCATCTGTGGGTACAACGTCCTCCATCGCTGTACTATCAAATTGCCCCCATTCCTCGTCCTTGAAAATTTCGTCTACCAGGAAGGGCATTTTCCAGATCTGCTTTTTAATCTGATGCTGCTTTTCGTCATGCTTCATACTACTATTACGCAGGTCGGCACGACATCCCTTAGTGCTTAACAATTATTTAATATAGGAAAGCGACATTTAAAGTTGCCGAACCTAGAGCATGATGGAATAAAGATGTTGTTTGAGCTGAAGAAGTGCTTTACTGATATGCTGTTCCACCGTCTTTGTGGAAATAGAAAATTGGACCGCAATCTCTTTATGGGAAAGACCTTCCTTACGGCTCATTTCAAAAACTTTACGACGCATTTTGGGCATGTTCTGAATATCCTTTTCCATCATACGCAAAAGTTCTTTGTTTTCTATCGCACGGATCAAACTGTCTGTAAAAGGAGTTGCAGCGGCCTGTCCCTCATATTTAAACCTTGTTGCCTCTTTACGCAATAAGTCGATCATCACCTGCCGCGCCATCCCAAATAACTGTACCAAGATACTAAGCTGATCGTCAAGTCGCTCTCTTTGGTTCCAGAGTTTAATAAAGGTCAGCTGTGTGACCTCCTGTGCGATATAGTCCGATTGCGTACGCTTGAGTACAAAACCGAAGATCTGTCGATGGTACTTATCGTATACGATATTAAAACTTTTCTGATTGGAAGATTTGATTGGCTGAACATGTTCCATTGCGATGTCAAAATTAAAAGCACAAGATTTCTTCAATATTAAGTTAAAATCAATATTAAATTAAAAAAACCAGATACACAAGCACTCCACATCGCGCAATTCATTCTTACTTGAACAAATTTTATTTAAAAGACAGCAGAAATCTCCCTATAATTGCATGGTGGAATATTTCATATAATAATGAGAATCCATAATTGTTTACAACTCCGCCGGGCATATAAAGGCTGAAGCATGGAAGGTATACCGTCAATAATCGTGTAAAAGCAACAATACAATGAAAAGAAATCTAATTTTAGTTTTAACAAGTTTTATCTTAACCTGGAATCTGGCCCAATGTCAACAACGCGAGGTGGATTTTAGCAATGCCTATATTGCGCATAACGATGGCAAGACAACTGTGGAAATCAATGAAACACAGGAACTCGTTTATATTATCTTTTCAATAACGGACTTTGGAAAAGAAAATCCAAACATGACCAAACAGAATACCGAATATTTTGAAGAGGTCAAATCACATTTTACGGCATTTTCGGATCTACCTATAGTGAAGAAATTTGACCAACAACTGCGAGAGAATTTAACGAATTATTTTCTTTTAGCAGCAAATGTTTATGGCTTCAAGTTCAAAGACGATGAACTAATACCGACGAACATCTATATTTTTCCGGCAAAAGGAGTTGGAAATTACCAGATCAAATCAAACCCCATTCCGGCTTATAAAAAAGAACTGGAAGAGTTTATTAGAAAATCTGGATACCGGGCATTTTATAAACAGCATAAACCCTACTACGATAGTCTTCGCGCCGCCTATGAAGAATATGCTTCCATTGCCGAACAGAAAGAATGGTTAGAAAAAAGATTCAATTACAAAATCAACAGTTATCGTATATTGACATCGCCCCTCATTGCCGGGATGAATGCAACACACACCTTCAAATATAAAGGATTCAAAGAAATATTACTTTTTCTGCCCACGCTTCGTGAAGACGAATCTTGGAGTCCCAAATTTAAGAAAGCAATAAATACCCGGATCATTTTCACAGAAATAGACCATAACTACGTCGGACCTCTGAGTGAAAAAAATAAAAAACAGATTGATACCATATTTAACAACCGGGAATTCTGGATAGATGCATCGAATAAAAGTACAGTCCATTACCCAAGTCCGGTCAAAGTGTTCGACGAATACCTAACTTGGGGACTATTCATTTTGTATTGTTATGACAAATTTGGCGAAGATTATGATCTATTTGGACAGATTGTCGAAAACGTCAATGATATGATGGTGAACAAAAAAGGATTTCCTAAAGCAGATGAATTTAACGCCGAATTGTTTAGCCGCTATAAAGACAATAAAAACAAAGATATGGAATCTTTATACAAGCCCCTATTAGAATGGTGTTCAAGACAAAATTAGTCCCATTCCGACAATATTTAGTATATTAATAACGATAAAAAATAAAACGTTAGCAATATGCCTGTAGCGATCACAAGAAATCAGCGTAGTTAACAGTATTTAAATCCGTTCAAGGCCTACAAAGGAAAATATTATGAATATTAAGATCATCGGATCGGGCAGCTTCGTCCCATCAAATCGCATTAAAAACGATTACTTTAAAAATCATCTTTTTTTGGATGAGAACGGGCTACCATTTAAACAGTCTCAACTAGTCATCGAAAAATTCAAAGCAATTACCGGAATTGAAGAGCGTCGCTACGCCGATGCTAACCAAGTCGCTTCCGATCTAGCTTTTAAAGCCGGTCAACTTGCCATTGATGATGCGGGTATTGATGCAGAAACACTAGACTATATTATCTTAGCCCACAATTATGGTGATATTCCATATGGTAAAATCCAGTCAGATACAGTACCATGCCTAGCGAGCAGAGTGAAGAAAAAACTTGGTATCAGCAATCCCAAATGCGTCGCTTATGATTTATTATTTGGTTGCCCCGGCTGGAATGAGGGTGTTCTGCATGCCAATGCTTTTATCAAATCAGGGATGGCAAAGCGCTGTCTCGTTATTGGTGCAGAAACGCTATCACGTGTGACTGATCCTTTTGATCGAGATTCTATGATTTACGCAGACGGTGCCGGCGCGGTAATTGTCGAAGCAACCCATGACAGCCGTGGCCTCTTGGCCTTTGAAAGTGCAACGTACGCCATTGAGGAATCCGACTACCTTAATTTTGGACCTTCATACCAGCATGAGCAACATACGGAAACGCGATATATTAAGATGAAAGGACGTAAGATTTATGAGTTTGCCCTCAGCAAAGTTCCTTTGGCCATGCAAGCTTGTCTTCAAAATGCTAGTATCGATATCAGAGCGATAAAAAAAGTACTGATCCACCAAGCCAATGAAAAAATGGATGAAGCCATTCTCAAAAGATTTTACGCATTGTACAATATGAAGGTCCCAGCCGATGTCATGCCAATGACTATCCATAGCTTGGGAAACAGTAGCGTCGCAACCATCCCGACACTATATGATCTCATCAAACGAGGCGAGATTGAAGATCAATCGATACATGAAGGCGATATCATCCTATTTGCTTCGGTAGGTGCTGGAATGAATATAAATGCTTTCCTATATCAAGTTTAAAAAAATGGATGTGCAAATTTATTTTGTCTGTAAAACCTACTTTAGAATGGCCTAATCGCGGAATTACTCATTCATTTTAATAATAGGCTCATAAATACTATGTTTAATAATATTTTATAGTTATATTTGGAAGATAATCGGCTCAATTTGCTTCTCTGAAATCGAAAAGTTATAACACTTCCCGCTCAGTTTCGCATCTTCAGAAGCAATTTTTGTTGTCAAAATAATAGGTGAAGTACCTTTTTGAACTTGAATATACCCAAGCACATTAAACTACAAACATCATTTCTTGCAAACAAATCGATTGAATAGGGTTAAGATATCCGTATCGTAACGCGAATTTATTTATAGAATACTTTAATATAATATATAAAACAATGCAAGAAGGAACTATTAAATTCTTCAACCAAACAAAAGGATTTGGTTTTATTACTCCAGCTGCTGGTGGAGATGACATTTTCGTACACGTATCAGGATTAATCAACGAAGTACGCGAAAATGACAGTGTAACATTTGATGTAGAAAACGGTAAAAAAGGTGTTAACGCAGTTAACGTACGTATCGCATAATTAAGTAAACACACAAGGAGATATCTATTTATCTTCTTGCGAAGTGCACCGGGCAACCGTTGCACTTTTTTTATATATCCGCCATACATCAACTACATTTAATCCGTCAGAAAGACGTTATGATGTCTTTTTTAAATTAGCCCCCAACTTCAACCCCTTGGCCGCTTGTCCACTTGCCTTGTCACGTAATACAGAAGGTCTTTATGTTTAGGAATAATTTTTATTCTCAATAACCCAACAGCTTAATTCACATATTACACCTTTAGTATATATAAAAAACACATATCACTGCACATCAATACAATATGATATTTATAAAGAAATATTCCCTTCAATTTATTTGCTGTACGGCTCATGTTTTAGATAATTTTTCAAATAGGATTGCTCATAAAACGAATATAACACGATAACAACACTCTGGCAGTGCATGACAAAGGTCTCCAAGAGGTTTTCGACATTCCTAGACCGACAATAAGGAAATAGAATTAAAATTATCAACGGTTAAAATCAAAAATATTTTTAAACATAAAAAACTAAAAATAAACAATTTAACAAAACTCATATAAACTTATTAAATATCATAAATCTACTCAGCCCCGCCCATCGGTTATGTTAAATTTCAAGTTTACTCTGCAGTGCCAATACGAACTTTGTCGTCACCCGCATTTATACGGTATTTCAAATTAGTTATTGCAGTTTTCCATTTAATTTCGAATTTTAAAATTAAATTCGCGCACCATGGTTAAGCATGGTATACTATAGTATATGAGAAAAAATCCTTCCGGAAACAGCAATGCAAAGCAACGTAGTGAGAACAAGAACAATGATATAGATCTTTATCTAAAAGCATTGAATTCAGCCTATTCGGGAATTATTATTACAGACAATTTGCAGCATGACAACCCTATTATTTATTGTAACAAAGCTTTCGAAACCATCAGTGGCTATGCACAAGAGGAAATAATAGGTCACAACTGCCGCTTTTTACAAGCGCAAGATCGTTCGCAAGAAGAACGTAGAATTATCAAAGAAGCGATTCTGCGGGGTGAAGAGTGCAAAATCGAAATTCGTAATTACCGCAAAGACGGAACCCTTTTTTGGAACGAACTTTTTATTTCCCCCGTGAAAAACGAAGACGGACAGGTGACACATTTTATCGGTGTTCAAAATGATATCAGTGATCGAAAAAAAGCAGAACACGATCTTCGTGAAGAAAAGTCACATGTCGAGCTCAAAATACAGCAGAGGACGAAAGAACTTCAGGACAAAGAAAGTTTTTTATCCAGTATTATTGAAACAGTTAGAGAGAGTCTCTTGGTATTAGACGCGAATTATGATGTTCTGAGCGCAAATAAGCATTTCTTAAACTCTTTTAAAGTCACTACAGAGGAAACTGTAGGAAAGCAGTTATTTGACTTGGGTAACCAGCAATGGGATATTGCATCGTTAAAGGAAATGCTTACACAGATACTGCCTACCAATAATCCAGTGATCGATTATGAAGTGGATCATACGTTCCCTTATATTGGGCGAAAAGTGATGTTGCTGAATGCCTACCGCATTGAATTTGAAGGCAAATACAAAGACCGGATCCTCATCGCGATCGAAGATATCACTGAAAAGAAAGAGCAAGACCGACGTAAAGATGATTTCTTGTCTATCGCAAGCCACGAGCTCAAAACGCCACTGACAACGATTAAGGGGCTTTTTCAGATTGTACAGCGGCTCAGTGTCGAAAATACAGATCCAAAGTATATTTCTACATTAGATAAAATAGCATCCTATATCGACCGGCTAAACCTGCTTATAGCCAAACTCTTGGATACTTCTAAAATTCAATCTGGAAATTTGGAACTGCACATGGAACCATTTGAGATCGATAAGACGATTCAAGACGCCGTAGAGAGTATGCGACTGGCCGTGCCTGACGCTGATATTCATTTTTCAGGCAGTTCGGATAGTATCGTGGAGGGTGATGAACTACAGATTATCCAAGTACTCAATAATCTGCTATCAAACGCTATTAAATATTCGCCAGAATCTAAGAAAATTGAAGTTAGTATTCATAGGGTTGCTAACTTTGTAAAGGTCTCTGTGCGAGATTACGGTATGGGAATAAGCTATCAGGACAGATTAAAGATTTTCGAAAGATTTTTCCGCGTCAGCCATATACAAAAAAAGTTTCCGGGTTTGGGCATTGGTCTCTACGTTTCGCACGAGATCATTGTCAATCACAACGGTACATTGTGGGTAGAAAGTGAGCTGGGGGAAGGATCTACTTTTAATTTTACATTACCCATTGTAAACAATAACTAACAAATATGCAGACTAAAAAGATAATGATCTGTGATGATGACCGAGGGATACTCGAAATGCTCGAACTTTTTTTAGATATGGAAGGATTTAATGTCATATGCGAATCAAATAGTACCAACCTGACGAAGCAATTAATTTCTCATCAGCCGGACCTATTGTTATTGGATCTTTGGATGCCAATAATTTCCGGCGATCAACTGATCAAGATGATCCGAAGCACACCCGAAATTAAAGATACCCCCATCATCGTGCTTTCGGCGAGCGTGGATGGACCAGAGATCGCAAGCGGCTTAGGGGCCAATGGTTTTATCGCAAAACCCTTTGATCTGGTAGATATCACCCAAAAAATTGATAATATACTGAAGAATTAGTCCCTAAATAGGCCGTTGAAATATGCTCATTAAAATTTATAGAAGAAGCTGTCTCAAATTTAT
>NZ_DCRG01000038.1:35252-38416 GCF_002325125.1 Sphingobacterium sp. UBA1498 | reverse complement strand
ACTGCCTCAGTGGCCATAGATGCGGCTGGTCCATTTGCTATGTTCCGCAACCTGCACTGTACTCAGTCGCACAGTGCATCTTCATAGAAGTCTGCCGATCAATCTTAGTCCAAACTTGCAATTGTATCGATAGTGGCTATTGCATAACTGAAGTAAAGGAGTGCTCTTAAACAATAGATACGGCATAGCCATATTGCTTTTCTATAATTCTTGTATTCGTGTTTTTGTATCTTGCTGTAAATATTACTTATTGGTCATATGAGAAATTGTTTCATCATCGCTTTCCTACTATTGTTTATCTTGAGATCAGGTATTTCCCAAGAGGTGCAAGATTACACTTTTCTTTCTTATGAAAACTATCTTCCAACTCCAGAGATAGGTATTGTTGATTTTTATAAGAACTTAAATGAAAAATGGAAATGTAATTGGAATATGAATCATGATAAAGCTTATGTAAGATTCGAGGTTAGTAAGGATAGTACCGTTAAGGTTGTTTCTAGCAACATTGGACATGTCGATATGACTGAGGAAATGAATCAGAAATTTTCTTCCATATCGAAGTTTAACATTCGATCCGAAGAAAGTAATGGTAACATATGATTTTAATTGAGTAACTTTGCAGGGCAATGGGTACATTATTGGATAAAGGAGTTAAACCGTATAATCATTACGGGGCTTATTTAAAGCAAAAGTATAACGGACAGAGAGTGTTTAAAGTGATTGTGGATGGTAATTTTACTTGTCCAAATCGCGATGGCAGTAAGGGCTACGGCGGTTGTACGTACTGTAATGTAGATTCTTTTACACCGGATACAGCCCGCAAAATTCCTTCGATACGGGAACAAGTGGAATCGGGTATCGAAAGAGCCCGCAATAGCTATGGAGCTGAAAAGTTTATTATCTATTTCCAGCCAAACACGAATACGTATGCGCCGACTCATTTACTGAAAATGATGTATGATGAGGCCCTAAGCATTGATCCTGAAAATACCTTAGGTCTTTCTGTGGGAACACGTCCTGATTGTTTAGATTTTGAAAAGATCGCGTTATTGGAATCTTATACGGATCGTTATGATGTAGATTTAGAAATGGGAATGGAATCTATCTACAACGATACATTGGAGAAAATTAATCGAGGCTGCTCGCACGATGAGTTTGTTCAGGCAATGGATATGTTAAAGAATACTCCTCTGGAGATTTGTGTACATACAATTTTTGGTTTTCCATGGGAATCTGAAGAGATGATGTTAAAGTATGCAGACGAGATTAACCGGTTTCCACAGATTAAATTTGTGAAATTGCACCACTTGCATATTGTAGAAGGCTCCATTATGGGGGTAAAATATAAAAGAGAACCTTTTGAACTTTTCTCGATAGAAGGTTATACTGATTTCTTAGCCAAATTGATTCCACGATTACGGCCTGATCTGATTATTCAACGTATTTTCGGGATCGCAGACAAAGAATTGCTGATAGCACCAAATTGGGGCTTTCCGAAGTCACATATACAAACGGCAATAGATAAAGGTTTGGAGGCACGTCAGGTTGTGCAGGGGAGTCTTTTTTAAAGTCTATATCCGTTCCTCTAAATTTTGCGACACTGGCATTGAACCGGTTGTTTGAACGTAAAATAAGATAAATAAATAAGGCTTCTCTCGAGAAGCCTTATTTATTTATCTTATTAAAGAAAAGGGGAAAGCTATTTTCCTTTTCCATTTAGCCCTCAACAATCGTTTTTAGATCCGCTGGAGAATAATTGATGGATTTTAAAGTTTTGTTGTCAGCAGTTCTGAATACTAAAAACTTGCCATCAACTTCTTTGTAATAAGATTCTACTCCTTTCAATTTATAGTGTTCTTGGGTAGCAATTGCTTCCGCTTCGTCTTTACATGCTTTACTCATGTTAGAACGTTGAACCTCATCAAAAAGGGCAGAGAATTTATCTTTTAAGCCAAATTCCAATACTGCTCCGGCAAGTACATATTGGATGTCACATAGTGCATCTGCAATCTCTACCAAATCTTTATCCTGGATGGCTTCTTCTAATTCTTTTAATTCCTCAGCAATCAACGATACCCTTAAAGCACATCGTTGTTCAGATGGAATAGTAGGCGTGTCAAGGATGGGATGTTGGAATGTTTTATGGAATTCCGCAACGGAAGAAAGTGTTTTCGGATCAGTCATATTCTTTGTTTTTTTATTTTAAAGAGCAAATATAAAAAATAAGGACGGTTAACTGAATGACCGTCCTTTATTTTTATTGATATCCTTGAGCGATTAAAGGAGGTGCTTCAATTGCACAATTTCTCGTTCTTCTAGGTATCTCCAACGGCCACGAGGTAAGTCTTTTTTAGTCAGATTGGCATATACCACACGATCTAATTTAACTACTTCATATCCTAAAGATTCAAAAATACGACGTACGATACGATTTTTCCCTGAGTGAATCTGGATGCCGACTTCGCGTTTTGATCCGCCTTGAACATAGCTCAAATCGTCCGGTTTGATCACACCGTCTTCTAATTCGATACCAAAGTTAATTTTGTTAAAATCGCCCTGTGTAAGGCTTTTGTTTAGTTCGACATTATAGATTTTGCTGATGCTGTTACGCGGGTGCGAAAGCTTTTCGGCAAGGCTTCCATCATTTGTCATTAAAAGGAGTCCAGTCGTATTTCTATCGAGGCGACCAACAGGATAGATTCTTTCTTTGGTTGCTTTAGAAACAAGTTCCATCACCGTATGACGCTCTTGGGGATCGTCTGTAGTCGTGATATAATCTTTTGGTTTGTTTAACAAAACATAAACATTTTTTTCACGTTTCAAGCGTTCGTTGTTGTAGCGGATTTCATCTGTTGCAGGGTCTACTTTAGTACCCAATTCGGTAACAGGTTCTCCATTTACCCAAATGACACCAGCCGTGATAAGTTCATCTGCTTTACGTCTTGAACAAATACCAGCATTGGCGATGTAACGATTCAAACGAACTAAGCCGTCGTCTTCTGACTCCGCAGCTTTTTTCTTTGGACGTTTAATATATTGTTTTTCACCAAAGTTCTTGTTGTCATCTAAATTTCGACTTCTTTCTCCGTCAAATTTTCTGTTTGAAGACCTTGGACCGTCATTTCTGTCGGTACGTTTGAAGCTATCTTTTTTGTCGAAAGAAC
>NZ_DCRG01000038.1:0-35193 GCF_002325125.1 Sphingobacterium sp. UBA1498 | reverse complement strand
ATTTCTGTCGGTACGTTTGAAATTATCTTTTTTGTCAAAAGAACGTTCTGATCTGTCGAATTTATTGAAGGAATCTTTTTTATCAAAAGATCGTGAAGAATCATTTTTATCAAATGAACGAGATCCTCTACCGAATGATTTTTCTGAATTATCTTTTGAACGGGAGGAATTATTATCTTTTTGGAATGATGGTCTGTCTGAGAATTTTTTAGATCCGAATGATCTATTTTCACGATTATCATCTTTTCTGAAAGATCCTCTTTCAGAAGAGTCGTTTGACCCGTATGATTTTTTTCCGAAACTATTGTTCTTATCGCTTCTAGATTTGAAGCCGTCTGAGTTGCCTCGTGACTTTCTGGAGTTGTCATCACGACTGTTCCTTTTATTGCTGAATGGCATTGTGTTTTACTAAAAATGTGAACAGCAAAGTTAGGTATAATTTTGGGTTTTGCGAAAAAATCCTTATCTTTTTGTCTTTTCCTGAATTTACTTCATTTTTAAACTAAAAAAGCCGCTTTAAAGTGCTTAGGAGGTAACTATTTGTTTTTTAAATAAATAGTGTTTACCTTTGTACCCTTGAATTTGAACCAAGCTATTTTTTGATCGATTAGAGTCGTGGATAGGATAGCATTAAGGGAGTAAATGATAAGAAAGAAAGTTTTATGTAGTAGTGTGATTTTGTTTGCTTTATTGCTGTCGAAATTATACTCAACCCCACACAACAACGCTTCGAACGTCGGTCAGATCGCCGAGCCAAAGCTCATCTTAATTCCAGCTCATTCTGGAAAAGATGAAGAGAAGAAAGAAAAAAGCAATTCGTTTGAATCTTATATGAGTTCATTGACATTTGCCGAAGATTCCTTACCTATGGATCGTCCGCTTGTGGAAAGTAAATTGCGCAAATTTTTCAATCGATTCTCGTTTAAAAAGACAGGATCATACGATATGCATAGAAAGGCAGAAACCTATTTGCCGATGATCGCAAAGATCCTTAAATCACATGGTATTCCGGAGGACTTTAAGTACATTCCATTGGTGGAAAGCGGGCTCAGTAAGGCTGTAGTTTCCTCCAAGGGGGCAGGTGGCTATTGGCAGTTTATGCCTGCAACAGCCCGTTTGTATGGATTAAGAGTCAATGGTAAAGTAGATGACCGGAAAGATCTTGTCAAATCTACGCATGCTGCTGCCAGGTACCTTAAATATCTGTATGCCCAATTTGGAAACTGGACTTTGGTGGCTGCTGCATACAATGTCGGTGATGGTAGTCTAAAGGGCTCCATGAGGAGGCAAAAAAAGGACGATTATTTTGCGTTGAAGTTGAATAATGAAACTGGTTCCTATGTATACAAGCTAGTTTCGATGAAGGAAATTATTGAACATCCGCAGAAACATGGCTATTCGCGTTATGCAAATAAAGAATTGGAGACTTTAGATAAGGAACCTAATATGCTGTAAAATCAGTTGAATTAAAATAATGGCTACAGTGCAATAGAAAAGGCTNNAGCCTTTTCTATTGCACTGTATTTCTAAGTAGTGTATTATCGATGGATTCTTATCTTAAATCGACTATATCGAATCCTTTGTAGTCATTTTTGTTAAATACGAATAGATTGTCTGAAAGTACCTTATTGCCCTGTTGTGAAGCTAATGTATATGTATAGCGGTTTCCACTTTTATCGAATATAGTGGTATCATAGATCAAATTCGTTGCTTTATTGATGCGTAGCTTTATCTTTGAATAGTTTTTTTTGCTATCCACTGGGGTTAAATTGACGACATTCAGTGTAAGTCCATTGATCTTTTCGGTATTGGTCAATGTATACTTAAAACCAGTTGTATAGAAGCTAAAGATGTTTGTTGCGTTGATCTCATTGGTCGAATTGCTGGCTTCCGAGATTTCAACTTCCTTTTCGGCTTTCATGATATTCCACTGTGTCTTGGAGTCTGATATCAATACTTGATTTTTGGTGTTCACCTGATATTTGTTGTTAGCCTTGTCCAGATATAGGGTTCCAGCATCAGCATGTGATCCTCCGTTCGCTTGTTTAATATGCAATGAGAAATTGGCCTGTATTGTTTTGTATGAATTGTACTTTTGGCTTACTTTCGTCAATAGCGTCTTAGCAGCCGCATCATTTTGTGCATAGCTGTTTTGACTGTATATCATAAATAGCAGCCCTACAATAAACCATAATTGTTTTTTCATTTTAGTTGTCCTTTTTTAACGTCTCCAAAAATTGTTCTAATGAATACTCATCTGGATAGAGCACTTCGCGTGCTTTACTTCCTTCAAATGGACCTACAATTCCTGCAGCTTCCAATTGATCGATGATTCGTCCTGCTCTGTTATAACCCAATTTTAATTTACGTTGGATTAATGAAGTTGAGCCTTGCTGATGCATGACAATCAATCGGGCAGCTTCTTCAAACAATTGATCGCGGTCTTTGGGATCGAAATCTGTACTACCAGAACCATCACCGTTTTCATCTACGTATTCCGGAAGCATAAATGCCGAAGGATAGCCTCGTTGTGCACCGATGTAGTCGGAAATCTGTTCAACTTCAGGCGTATCGACAAATGCACATTGGATACGTATCAGATCACTTCCAGTTGCCAGTAGCATATCACCTCGACCGATCAACTGATCTGCACCTCCTGTATCGAGAATGGTCCGTGAATCGACTTTTGATAAAACACGGAATGCAAGACGAGCAGGGAAGTTGGCCTTGATTGTACCGGTAATGATATTAACAGAAGGTCGCTGGGTCGCTATGACTAGGTGAATACCCACTGCACGGGCTAATTGGGCCAAGCGCGCAATTGGTGTTTCTACCTCTTTTCCTGCTGTCATCATCAAGTCGGCAAATTCATCAACAATAAGAACGATATAAGGTAAGAATCGATGACCCTCCTCAGGGTTTAATCGGCGATTGATAAATTTTGCATTATATTCCTTTAAATTACGTACCTGAGCATTTTTTAACAAATCATAACGTTGATCCATCTCTATACACAAGGAATTTAGCGTGTTAATTACTTTTTTAGTATCGGTAATAATGGCGTCTCCGTCATCAGGTAATTTCGCAAGGAAGTGTCGTTCCACTTTTTTGAATAAAGACAGTTCCACTTTTTTAGGGTCAACAAGTACAAATTTGAGCTCAGCCGGATGCTTTTTGTACAGCAAAGAGGTCAGAATGGCATTAATACCGACTGATTTACCTTGGCCGGTAGCACCTGCAACCAAGAGGTGGGGCATTTTCGCCAAATCTGCAATATACACTTCATTAGAGATTGTTTTACCTAAAGCGATAGGGAGATCCATTTCTGTTTTTTGAAACTTTTCTGTAGCCAGGACCGATCGCATGGATACCATCTCCGGATTGGAGTTTGGTACCTCAATACCGATTGTTCCCTTTCCGGGCATAGGTGCAATAATTCGGATGCCTAAAGCAGCAAGACTTAAGGCAATGTCATCTTCCAGATTCTTGATTTTTGAAATCCTTACGCCTGGTTTCGGTATAATTTCATACAGCGTTACCGTTGGACCTATGGTTGCTTTGATGCTTTCGATCTCTATGCTATAGTTTCTCAGGGTATCAACAATCTTGTTTTTGTTTGCTTCAAGTTCGTGTTGATTGATTGTTATTTTACCCCCACCATAGTCTCTCAATAAATCCAAAGTTGGGTGTTGATAACCCGAAAGATCCAATTTTGGATCATATTGTCCGAATTGCGCCACCAGGTCGCTGGCAGTAATTTCTTTTTCTTCTTTGATATCTTCGACAACCAGACCTGGTACTGCTTCCACTTCTAGTGATGGTTCAGGTTCTTTTTGGGACGGAGTTGCAACAGCTGGCGGTTGGTATTCACGTATTAGCGGTACTTCTGCGTCTTCAAATTCTTCATTCGGCTGGTCAATCGTAAAACTGATAGATGGTGTATTATCTGTTCGATCCATCGGACTATCATCAAATGATAGTACCACTTTGTCTTTCGGATCAATCTGTACATCAGGTATTGGATGATGGGTAAATGCAGGGCGTTGAAGCTCTTCTTGTACTTCTTTTTCCCGGGCAGATTGAAAACGCTCGTTGATGGATGTCGGCCGCTGGATAGATTCCCGGACAGATTGGATGGAATCATCTTCAATATGAATTTTATTCCTTAGGTTTTGCGTAGCGTATTCATCTTCGTCCTCCTGATCTATATCCTCCGAAAATGACTTGGATTTTCTATTGCTGAAAAGAACAAATTTGAAATCGAGGTTGTAAAGTAAGATTAATGTGGTCAGATAGGCAAAACCTAATATACACCCAACGCCCACAATGCCAACTTGCGCTTCCAATAATTTATTGGTCCAAAAGCCAAATTTACCCTCGAGCATATGTGGAGTGTCGGCCATAAATCCATGTAAGAAACCCAGTGTTACGGAAATAAAAACGATGGCGACAAAGGAATAGACCACAGTACGGTACAATGGAAGCAAAGATTTTTTAAACAGCAAGCGATATCCTAAAATAAAGAGCACTGGAATAAAAAGAAACGATGCAACGCCAAACCATTCGTACATGAACTGGTTGGCAAGCAATGCTCCAAACTTTCCTAATTTATTATCGACAACAGGTAGATCCACTGCTTCATCATTGATTTCTTCTACAGACCGGAATAATGTAGACCAGCCGCCATTGGTTTTAGCGATATAACTTTGATCGTCTTCCCAAGTGAATAGATAGGAGACGAAAGCTGTGGCAAAAGCCAACGAAAGGAAGATCAATAAAATTCCTAATATCTTGACCGCCTTTTGCTGTGCATCAGAATAATCTGTTGGTACAGCGTTTTTTAGACTTTTTTCTTTTTTAAATGTTGTCGATTCCTTTTGAGGGGCACGTTTGCCAGAAACTGAATTTCCTGTCTGCCTAAATGTATTTCCTTTGTTTGACATTGAAAAGCTCACAATTATACTGCGTACAAACTTAGTTATTTTGATAGTATTTTAAGGATGCCTATGACCTATTATTTTAAGTTTGTCGTTTTTTATGAATGAATAAATTTAGATGTCGCTAAAAAGCGTGATAGGTATAAGGACTAGCAAATACTATGCCCTGCAAATAGGTCGGTTAAAAGAATGGCGAATAGCTGTAATGGATTGCTGGTGCTTTGTATATTGTTGGAGTTGCAGTAAAATATGTAGTTTTACGAAAAATACAAAAGATAGCATGAACAAGTTTGAGATACGTAAAGCGACATTAGCTGATAAAGGACGAATTTGGGAAATTATACAGCAGGCAATTGCCTTAAGGAAGGAACAAGGCAGCAGGCAATGGCAAGATGGGTATCCGAATGAGGATGTCGTGCAATCGGATATTGATAAAGGATATGCCCATGTCGTTGAAGTAGCGCATAGGATTGTAGGTTATGTTGCAATCATTTTTGATGTGGAGCCTGCTTATGATGATATCGATGGGAAATGGTTGAGCAATGGTCCCTATGTCGGTATACACAGACTTGCCTCGGCGCAAGACCCCCATATGAAGGGTGTGGGAACGGCTATTATGCGGGGTGTTGAGGAGATTGCAATTGATCATTCGGTTTATAGTATCAAGGTAGATACTAATTTTGATAATGGCGGTATGTTGCATGTGTTTGAAAAATTGGGATACCAATATTGTGGTGAGGTGCATTTTAGAGGTGCGTCACGTAAAGCTTTTGAAAAACTACTAAAATAATCGGCTCAATTTTTTCATAATGAAAAAAAGCTTTCGACTGCATAATAAAAAGTCCCTTTTGATTTGCTCAAAAGGGACTTTTTTACCTATAGGGTTCAATAAACCACAAGCATTAATCTACAATAATCAGGTAGTAATTCTTTTTACCACGTTGTGCAACAATATATTTATTGTTTAGCAGGTGATTGATTGTAATTGAGGCGTCAATATCCGTAGCTTTTTCTCTATTGATAGAAACTCCCCCGCCTTGTAGCATTTTTCGGGCTTCGCCTTTTGAAGGGAATACTTGGGTCTGAACAGCCAGTAAATCAAGAATATTAATTCCTGCAGCGAGATCTGTACGAGCGATCTGGAATTGCGGAATACCTTCAAATACTTCTAGAACAGCCTCATGATCTAAGTTGTCCAAGAATTCCAACGAACCATTTCCAAAAAGAAATTCAGAAGTTTTGATAGCTGTTTCATAAGCTTCTTCTGAGTGTGTGCGAATGGTGATATCTTTTGCTAATGCTTTTTGAACTAAACGTAGATGAGGTGCAGCATCATGGTCTGCAATAATAGCCTCTATTTCGTTCTGAGGTTTTAGCGTAAAAATTTTGATCCAGTTTTTAGCATCATCATCGGACGTATTCAACCAAAATTGGTAATATTTATACGGCGAAGTTTTCTTTGGATCTAGCCATACCGCCCCAGATTCTGTTTTTCCAAATTTTTGGCCATCCGCTTTTTTGATCAATTGTGTGGTGATAGCATAGGCTGTTCCTTGATCCTGGCGACGAATCATTTCACTTCCTGTTACGATATTACCCCATTGATCGGACCCACCCATCTGAATTTTGCAGTTGTGGTGCTTCCAAAGGTAATAGAAGTCATATCCTTGAATCAATTGATAGGTAAACTCTGTAAATGAAAGCCCATTGTCACCTTCTAAACGTTTTTTCACAGAATCTTTTGCCATCATATAGTTAACGGTAATCATTTTACCAATATCACGGATAAAATCCAAAAATTTAAAATCTTTAAACCAATCGTAATTATTAACCATTTTGGCGTCATTTTCACCTTCTCCAAATTCGAGAAATTTGCCTAACTGTTTTTTCAGACAAGCTACATTATGCTGTAGGGTAGCTTCGTCCAACAAGTTACGCTCTGCAGATTTGAAAGAAGGGTCCCCAATCATCCCCGTTGCTCCTCCAACCAAAGCAACCGGCTTATGGCCCGCATTTTGGAAGTGGATCAAGGTCATGATTTGAGTTAAGTGTCCTACGTGTAGAGAGTCTCCTGTGGGGTCAAAACCGATATAACCAGCGACTTTTTCCTTATTTAGTAAGTCTTCAGTTCCCGGCATAATGTCTTGTAACATGCCTCTCCAACGTAATTCTTCTACAAAGCTCATTGTTAAATGGATTTAATTTTTTAATTTACAAGATGCAAAGATAGGAGATTAAGCGTATATTGAGCGAATAAATCCGTATAAAACCACACGCTAATAAGCTGGTATGAATTTTTTATCACATTTTTATTTTGAACGGTTTGCCACTAATCCCGAACGTATTGTAGGTGGATTACTACCCGATCTATTAAAGAATGCTGATAAATCTTTTATGCTAAAGCCTCGTCAGTATGAAGATGAGCTTTTGAATAATCCTTTATTGGAGCAAATGTATATCGGTTGGAACCGTCATATTGAAGTGGATCGGCTTTTTCATAATTCAACTTATTTTTTTCATCATACGCATCAGCTAAAGTTACAAATTCAGCCGAGTTTGGTGGGATTGCCTATCCGGCCTTCCTTTATGGCACATATTGGGCTAGAGCTTTTGTTGGACCATATACTCACGCAAAAGAGTGCTGTTTCAGTCGATAAATTCTATGCCGCGTTAATACACGTCAACCAAGATGCCCTGCGGAAGTTTTTAGCAGTAAACCAGCTTCATGACATTCCGAAGTTTGAAAAATTCTATCATCAGTTTATAGACTGGAAGTATATTTACGACTATGCACAGGTGGAAAAAATTGCCGGGGCGCTTTTTAATATTTGTAGGCGATTGTGGCATTTTGACGTTTCAGCGCAGCAAAGACAGGCGCTTACGGAACAGCTGATTTCTTATCTGCATATACAGATGGCCGATTATCAGGAAATTTACCAGTATATTCAATATGAGCTGATGGACTTTAGTTAGCCTATCAGAAAATACCAATAGTATAAGACCTTGAAAATATTTATTTTCGCATAATTTTAAGTATCAAAACTAAATTTACATGTCACATAGACTTTTTCGGAAGAAAAGTGTTGATCAGATTCTCCATGACACTCAAAAAGAGGAGGGAACAGGCCTTGCAAAGGTATTGGGTGTAACCGATCTGGTTTCTTTGGGTATCGCCGCCATTGTTGGAGCTGGAATCTTCAGCACAATTGGATTGGCCAGTTATGAAGGTGGACCTGCAGTATCACTTCTCTTCGTTTTTACAGCTTTTGCCTGTGTTTTTACGGCATTGGCTTATGCGCAATTTGCCAGTACAGTTCCTGTTTCGGGCTCTGCGTATACCTATGCTTATGTGGCATTTGGTGAATTGTTTGCCTGGATCATCGGTTGGGCATTGGTTTTAGAGTACGCGGTTTCGAATACAGTGATTGCGATTTCGTGGTCGCAATATTTTGTCTCCATGCTGGAGGGCTTTGGGGTTCACATACCGCCTTGGTTATCCATGGCTCCAGGCTACGCTTACGATGCTGTAGACAAAATGAACCAGCATGGCGCGGCTGCCTTAACTGCAATCGATCAGCATGGGTTAGATGCTTTTAATAGTGCTCCGCGAATCGGAGGGCTACCCATTATTTTCGATTTACCAGCGGGAGTTATTACATTTTTGGTCACATGGTTGGTTTATATCGGTATAAAGGAATCTCAAAAAGCGAGTATGATCATGGTGATGATCAAAGTTGCTATTATTCTGGCGGTAATATTTGGTGGAATATTCTTCATAAAGCCCGAAAATTGGACACCATTTGCACCTAATGGCCTTAAAGGTGTACTCGGAAGTGTTGCCGCTGTGTTCTTTGCCTTCATCGGATTCGATTCGATATCGACAACTGCTGAAGAGTGTAAAAATCCGCAGCGCGACCTGCCTAAAGCCATGATTTATTGTTTATTGATTTGTACGGTACTGTATGTAGCCATAACCTTGGTATTGACAGGAATGGTCAACTATACAGAATTGAACGTAAAGGATCCATTGGCTTTTGTCTTTAAGTATGTCGGCTTTGATCATATGGCGGGAATTATATCGGTGACTTCTGTAATTGCCATCACTAGTGCCTTACTGGTATATCAACTGGCTCAACCAAGAATCTGGATGACTATGAGCAGGGATGGTCTGTTGTGGAAGAAATTTGCAACGATCCATCCCAAATATAAAACGCCTTCTTTCGCTACGATCGTCACGGGGTTGGTGGTAGCCATCCCGTCGTTATTTTTTAAAATGGACTTCTTTGTGGATCTGACGAGCGTGGGCACCTTTTTTGCCTTTATCCTTGTTTGTGCAGGCGTATTGTATATGGACTATTCCGGCTTATCTGCAAAATCGAAATTTAAGGTTCCTTATATCAACGGTAAATATTTGGTCGGTGGTGGACTGTTAATTGCTATTGTGCTCATTTTAATCTACGGCCAGGGAACGGTGCAAGAATGGAAATCGCTGTCGGCACTTGAAATTATAGAACATAAAATGCTCGTTATTATATTTTGGCTGATTTGGCTTGGGCTAAGTGTTTACAGTTTCAAAATGAATTTTTCTTTATTGCCTGTCGTTGGCATCCTGATCAACCTGTATTTAATGACCGAATTGGGCGCCAGCAACTGGATTATATTTGTGATCTGGCTCGTGGTCGGCCTGGCTGTGTATTTTATGTATGGCTATAAACATTCTAAGTTAAACAAGTTGACGCAAGTATAACAGATGACATCCTATTCAAAAAAGGAGCTATCTGTCGTAAGATAGCTCCTTTTTTGAATCCTTTATATAGTTATTAGAATCTCCATAGGAGGATCCGGCTTACTTTGTTGCCTTGTTCCATGCGGATCACCTCGGTCTCTTTTACATTTATTTTCTTTAGTTTGTGTTGTAGAAAGCGGATGTCTTCACGATGTGCTACTAACGTCGTAAACCATTTTACTTGATCTTTGTGAAACTGGCTTTCAAAGATCATGCGTGACAAGAAGGCTTTTTCACCGCCATCGCACCATAATTCGCTTCCCTGCCCCGAAAAAGTTTGTGTCACCGGTTTTTCGTCTATTTTAGCATCTTTTATACCTGTGGTTTTGCGCATGGATTGTTGTAAAGCTTCGGTTTGAGAGCTAAAAAATGGCGGGTTACAGATCACTACATCATATTTTTCACCTGGAAGGATAATATCTTTGAATATGGCCTTTGGATTATTTTGTAGGCGTATTTGTATGCTCTTTTTTAGGCTCATGTTTGTCCGTGTTATCTCGATTGCATTTTTGTATGCGCTCTTAATAATTTCGGAGCCTACAAAGCTCCAGCCATATTCCTGATGACCGATGATCGGGTAAATACAATTGGCACCAACACCGATATCGAGGATATGGATATTTCCGCCTTTTGGAATTTCATTGTTGTTGTCGCGCGCAAGCACATCCGCGATATAATGAATATAATCTGCACGACCTGGGATAGGAGGGCAAAGATTCTCTTTGGGAATGTCCCAGTGTTGAATATGATAGTATTTCTTTAGAAGCGCCTTGTTTAATGTCTTAACGGCATCAGGATTGTTAAAATCGATGGATTTTACTTTGTAAGCGTTTTCTATTACAAATTCCTTGAGCGAGGGTTCTACTTTGCTCAGTTCTTCAAAATTGTAGTTATCGAGATGTCTATTTCTAGGATGTAATTTCTTTTTTGGATTAGCGTCTGCCATGATGTATTATTTGCAACAAAAGTAATGCAATTCTATTGAATAAAAAAGGTGATGCTTTGGCATCACCTTGAGAAGTATTAATCTTTGCGTATGAGATGGACTTCTGAAGTCTGCGGAAAATTGAGCGGTACGCGCTCTATCGTAACAAAACTGGAATCCAAACCGAAACCTTTTTCTTCGGATAAGCTCATTTTTTTGAGGTAACCATAGATGTCCATAATAACCTTCTCTATCCATGTCATCTGATTGGTTTTGGAAAGTACTTTTTCTAAAACAACAAATTTAAAATCGCCTGGTATATTATGTTTACGTAAGGTATCGTACTGGCTAGTGATGTCAATTTCACCTTTTTTCACCATTTCTTCCACAACTTTTCTAAACAATAAACTGATGCGTTGCTCTTCTCTAAAGCCAAGTTTGAAATCAATTCGTATTAACTTCCCTGGGATAAGTTGATCGATCGAATATTCTTTGGTGTGTGGATGATCCATCACGTCAACATGTACCAGCCAATAGACGTCAGCCCGCTTTGGTTTTTTATTTATAATGGAATAAATAATTTTAGCTTCTATCTCTGATTTAAAATTTGCGCTTGTTAGGTACACTAAATGCGATGCATATGGTGGAACAGATTTGTCTTCGCTTAATTCTGAGATGATGGGGTAATATTTGTTGATATTGATAAAGTTGACATAGCGATTTTTAATTTTTCGCGCTGTATACCAACAGTACATCGTTACGAATAATGCCGTGGCAAGCATCAGGGTTAACCAGCCTCCGTGGGCAATTTTTACCCCGTTTCCGACTAAGAAAGTTATCTCGATGACAAAGTAGGCGATCAAGAATAGGGCAATCACTGCTCGATTGACTTTTTTCATCGACAGAAAATAACCCATTAAGACTGTCGTCATCAAAACGGTTAGATTGATAGCGAGACCATAGGCTGCATCCATTCGGCTTGATTCTTCGAAAACCCAGATGACAATCATACAGCCTATCCATAAAATTAAATTTATGGAAGGAACATACAGCTGTCCTTTATGTTCGCTTGGATAGCGGATAGCAACTTTAGGCCATATATTCAATCGCACTGCTTCGGAAATCAATGTATAAGATCCGGATATCATGGCTTGACTCGCTATGACGGCCGCAATTGTCGCAATAGCGATACCATAGCCGATAAACCAATCGGGCATGATCGAGTAGAAGGGGTTTGATCCTCCTAGAACACGTCCCTCCTGGGTCAATAACCAGGCACCTTGTCCGAAATAATTTAATATCAGCGTGATCTTTACATAAATCCAGCTAATACGGATATTGTTTTTACCACAGTGCCCCATATCCGAATATAAAGCCTCGGCTCCGGTAGTACATAAAAACACCGCGCCAATCAATAATAGCGAATGCGGGTACGTAATCAGAATATGAAAGGCATAATAGGGGTTGATTGCTTTCATCACTTCCGGTGCAAGGTGGAGATGGGATAAACCAAGCACGCCAATAATTGAAAACCAGATGGTCATCAGCGGTCCAAAAACCTTTCCAACAACGGATGTTCCAAATCGCTGAATAATAAATAACAAGGATATGATTGTAACGACGATAGGAACTGTAGGTAACCCTGGGAATTTGATGTCTAGACCTTCAATAGCCGAAGATATTGTAATTGCAGGTGTGATCATTCCATCAGCCAATAAGGTGGCTGCACCTATCATCGCAGGGAAGATCAACCAAGGTGCGCGCTTACGTACCAAAGAATAAAGGGATAAGATGCCACCTTCACCTTTATTGTCTGCCCGTAGTGTAATCCAAACGTATTTAATCGTTGTTTGGAGGGTCAGCGTCCAAAAAACGCAGGATAGTCCTCCCAAGACCAGGTCTTTTTGGATGGCTCCTTGTCCCATGATTGCTTTGAAAACGTATAATGGGGAAGTTCCTATATCTCCAAAAACAATTCCTAAACTGATCAATAATCCGGCGAAACTCACCTTATTGATACTGCTGTGATGACTATTGTCTGCCATTTATCAATTATTTTATTTCAAAAATATACTGCAAAAATATACTTTTTGCCTGTACTTTAAGTAAGTACATTTGCTGCGCCAAATTTTAGCATTTCCTTTGACATGCGCAATAGCTGTTAAAATTTGTTAAAAGAAACTTGGAAAGGCTCTTCTTGATAAAAAACTTTTAAACAAAATACTAACTTTGTTGTTGATAATTCAAATAGTTAGCGTTATATTTGATTAAACCGTAACCAGTATTTGAAGTCTAATTTAACACTATGGGGAGAAATCTACTTAAAGCAGCTTTTTTAACACTATTATCCGTACTGACATTGTGCAGTGGAGGGGCTCGGGTGTATGCAAAGTCTCCTTATGACCCTACTTTTTCGCAACATATTTGGGACGGCAATGAGGCATTCGGAGGTGATAAAACGATCAAAGAGACCGAGAAATTGATCAATAATGTTAAAGTATTCTATAATCCGATTGCTGAACAGATAAACCTTTCTTTTAAATTGGCAAAATCCTCGGGTGTTTCTATCAAAGTCATGGACGCATTGGGCAATGAGATTCTTCAATTAATGAATGGTAATCTGGATTCGGGAATTCAAAATCTTTCTTTTGAGCATGGCGGAAAATTAACCACAGGATTTTACTTCGTAAGGGTAGTGGCTGGTTCTGAAACTGTTGTTAAAAGATTTTCTATTCGATAAGGAGATAATTTACAGCGTAATTCGTTAGTATACAAAAACAGCAGCGGNNCCGCTGCTGTTTTTGTATACTTTTAGTTGTAGGCTTTAGTCTTGTAATTCTTCGATCCAAAGGCCATCATCTTTAATGATTTTGATCAATTCGTCCAAGGCATGTGCAGAACTCACATTTTTCTTGACAACCTGCTGGCCCCTATACAATGTAACTTTATCAGGTCCCGCTCCAACATAGCCATAGTCTGCATCAGCCATTTCACCAGGGCCATTAACAATGCAGCCCATGATACCAATTTTTAACCCTTTTAAATGGTTCGTGCGGCTTCGAATCATTTGAGTAGTTTCTTGTAGATCAAACAAGGTTCTGCCACAGCTTGGGCAGGATATATATTCGGTCTTGGATATTCTGGATCGTGTTGCCTGCAAAATTCCGAAAGATAATGAGGCTATGTTTTCTAATGCTGTTGCAGGAGAATCAATCCAGATTCCCGATCCTAAGCCATCGATCAATAGCGCCCCTAGATCTGTCGATGCATAAAGCTGTATTTTGGAGATAGGTTCTTCGGGATTCATATATTCACCAATAGGGCCTGAGAAGTCTTCTTTTGGATAGGAGCGTTTGATAATGACGGGATTGTTGATGCCTATTTCCTGTAAATTACGGAAAAATTGCCTTTGATCTGCCATTCCGTGCAAGTAATCGGTTTCTACTATAAATACGACAGTTTTGTCAAGCTGTAAAGATTCAAACAATGGGGTCAATAAATCTGAATTGCAGATTTTGACCATATTCAACACCTTATCTTTATGGTCCGATGCTATGAATTGGTCCAAGGTAAAGAGGGGATGAATGTTGGTTTTATCCGCAAGTTTGAACCAGGTGTCGTAGTTGTAAATTTGCTTCAGGTTGGCTGGCATGGTGAAAGACGGTAAAGTATCTGCGAGATAGACAAAGTCTACAGACTGCTCCCCCATGTGATATTTATCTAACAGGATATCATAGCGATAGCCAACTTTGGTGAGTATCTGGGCGTCTTTCAAATTTTCTTTTGAGATATCAACGACAATCCTGGGAACTAAAGCCCCTCCGATGAATGTATTTACTTCTTGGCTGGTATAAGGGACAACGGGTGTGTCTGTGGATAATTGAACAATTTCTTGTTTGGGGTGGAGCTCGAGGTTTGCCTGC
The DNA here is from genome assembly GCF_002325125.1 of Sphingobacterium sp. UBA1498. NCBI lineage: Bacteria > Pseudomonadati > Bacteroidota > Sphingobacteriia > Sphingobacteriales > Sphingobacteriaceae > Sphingobacterium > Sphingobacterium sp. UBA1498. The sequence continues at coordinate 20,622 of NZ_DCRG01000038.1, read as the reverse complement.
CGTTTGCTATATCGATTGACAAGTGCTATTGCAACAGGGGCTTCGCGTTCGGGCTCTTCGGTTAACGATACGCGTACAGTATCTCCCAGTCCATCCTCCAGCAGTGTTCCAATGCCGACGGCAGATTTTACACGACCGTCTTCACCGTCTCCGGCTTCGGTTACTCCGAGATGTAGCGGATAGTTCATGTTTTCGGAAACCATTTTTTCGACCAACAAACGGTAGGCTTTAACCATGACCTGCGGATTGGATGATTTCATCGAGATACAGAGATTATAAAAATTTAGGTCTTCGCACATCCGGATAAACTCCATGGCCGATTCGACCATGCCTTCAGGCGTATCGCCATAATGGCTCATAATTCTGTCGGATAAGGAACCATGGTTGGTGCCAATGCGCATGGCGGTACCGTTTTCTTTACAAATATTGACAAGTGGTGAAAATTTGTGATAAATGCGCTCCAATTCGAGTTTATATTCAGCTTCGGTATACGACAGCTGATCGAATTTTTTCTTGTCCGCATAGTTTCCGGGGTTGACCCTTACTTTTTCTACGATACGGGCGGCTACCTCGGCAGCATTCGGTGTAAAATGAATGTCAGCAACCAAAGGAACTTGATATCCTCTTCGCCGGAGTTCATTCTTTATATTGGCTAAATTATGTGCTTCTTTAATACTGGGAGCGGTAATACGAACGTATTCGCAGCCCGCTTCGACCATCCGAATGGTCTGTTCAACTGACCCAATCGTATCCATCGTATCTACCGTTGTCATACTTTGAATACGAATGGGATTATTGCCACCCATGGGGGTATCACCGATTTGAATTTCCCTTGTTTTCCATCTCGAATAATCTACCTTGGAATTGCAATAGATTCCAGGCAATGTCAACATATTACTTGTGTCCATATCTAACACAAAGTTAACTTTTCTTGACTAAAAATCGGCTGTCAATTAATATCTTCTAATTTTTATTGATGCAATACCACCGTTGATGTCAAAATCGAATTTTTGAGTAGCTGTTTCGTAATTTATCGATTTTACCTCTCCTTCGCTTTTGAGGAAATCGCCCTCATAATCTGTAGATGATAACGCATTGTCGCTTGTAATACGGCAGGCAGCGTTTTTTGGGATCATGATTTCGATAGAGGAGGCTCCGGCGTCTATTGAAATTTTTGTTGTAGCTAGTGGCTGACCTAATTTTAGTTTTAAACTTGTTGCACCGGCATCGATATCTAATGCCTCTATTTTATAGGGGGAAAGATCCAGCTTGGCATCGATCGCGCCGACATCAAAATTCAGGTTCCATACGATGTTGGGGTTTAAAGCAATAAAAGTATTATTATTTTTGCTATTGAAATCCTTGTTTTGGAATTTCCCTTTTAAGTTGATGTCAACTTTTTCGGTAGACTCTCCATTTACTGTTACGCCCAGTAAATATTCTTTTGAGGTATTATATGCCGAGAAGATATGTGACGTCGTGCTGCTATCATTTCTTAATGAGGTGGCGCCCAAATCAAGATTTAAGGTAGCACTATGGATTTTATCGTCCAGTGGTACGTTTAGCTTTTCTGTCGTATAATTCGTTTTATCATTTGGATCATCGTTATATTTGACGCCAAGGGTTTTACTTTTTAATAGCTGTGTTAAAAGTGGTTCTTTGGGTGTAGATAGGCCGATGTATGTCAGAAAACCTAAAATGACCACGGTAGAGCCAATGGTAACAAATTGTCCAATCTGTTGATCTTTGGGTACCAGCATACGAATTCCGGCAAGAACGATGAACAGCGGCCAATATCTAAAAATACCGGCCCAATTGAATGAAATTGTGTCAAGCTGTGACAATAATAAGACAACGCCTATAAAGAGAATGGTGATACCAGTTGTTATTCTTCGTGTATTCATAACTAATTCTGTTTGTTAATATATCTCAAAAGTAATTTGATTTGAGAGATACCGTATGAATGTTTAGGCTATTATACATAAAAAATCGGTAAATGTGACTAATTGATCGGTAAGTAATTTCGTTTTTCCTTTACTTTTTGGCTTTTCGCTTGTTTATATATTAGCGGGAATTAATTACCTTTAATGGATATCTCGGCTTAATATAGTCCTATAATTGACGTAATACATTGAAATTAAATAGATAACATGATCTTTCATCACATTGGTGCATATCTTATACTCCTTAAATCAGTATTTAAAAGACCGGAGAAGAGCCGGATTTATTGGAAGGAAACCGTATTGGCAATGACCGATATTGGTATTGGCTCGCTCGGCCTGATCGTCATTATCTCCACGTTTATTGGTGCTGTTATGACCATGCAAATAGCCTTTCAGATGGTTTCGGACTTGATCCCTAATTCGATTATAGGTTCTATCAATCGGGATTCAAATATCTTGGAATTGGGGCCAACGATCTCTGGATTGGTTTTAATGGGGAAAATTGGTTCGTCCATATCTTCACAGATTGGATCTATGCGTGTTACAGAGCAGATTGATGCCTTGGAAATTATGGGAATCAATGCTCCTGGCTATCTGATTTTGCCCAAAATTTTGGCTGGTGTCACCATGATTCCAATGTTGGTTATTATTTCCATCGTGTGCGCCCTGGTGGGCGGCTTGTTGGGGGGATCCCTTTCGGGAGCGGTTACGCAGGCCGATTATATTTTGGGGATTCAAGATGGCTTTAATGGTTTTACCGTAACGGTGGCGCTTGTGAAGGCAGTGGTCTTTGGATTTATTATTACATCGGTTTCTGCTTATAAAGGATATCATGTGAAGGGCGGGGCTTTGGAAGTTGGGCAGGCGAGCACGGAAGCTGTTGTGGTAGGCTGTATTACCATTCTAGCGGCGGATTATGTAATTACGGCACTAATGCTTTAAAAAGATTTTATGATTCAAATCGAAGATATTAACAAGTCGTTTGGTGATAATCATGTGCTGAAAGGTATCAGCGCGAATTTTGAACCCGGTAAAGTAAGTTTGATTATTGGTGGTTCGGGGTCGGGAAAGAGCACCTTACTGAAGTGTATCGTGGGGTTACATCAACCGGAAAAAGGAAAGGTCATTTTTGACGGCAAAGATTTTACACGGATGAATTTTGAAGAACGTGTTCCCATTCGTAAAGAAATAGGTATGCTTTTTCAGAATTCAGCATTATTTGACTCAATGACTGTTGAACAAAATATTATGTTTTCTTTGGATATGTTTACGGACATGTCGAAAGCGGAGAAATTAGACCGGGCAAACCATTGTCTAGAACAGGTTAATCTGGAGGGAAGGAATAAGCTATTTCCTGCCGAGCTCTCTGGTGGGATGAAAAAGCGGGTAGGTATTGCGCGTGCAATCAGTATGAATCCCAAATACCTTTTTTGTGATGAGCCTAATTCGGGTCTGGACCCTGAAACTTCTATTGTTATCGATGAGTTGGTTTTGAAGATTACCCAAGAATTAAAATGTACAACAGTTGTTGTTACGCATGATATGAATTCTGTGATGGGAATAGGGGAATATATTTTGTTTCTTTACCAAGGGGCGAAATTTTGGGAAGGTTCCAATAAGGATATGATGCGCTCGGATGTGAAAGAATTAAACAACTTTGTCTTTGCAAGTCCATTGATGAAAAGTGCTAAGGCCTCAATGGGGTAATAGTGGGTAAGATGATTGTTTTAGTGCGCCCGATTTTAGGCGTTGATCAGGGTTAGGATCATGCAGATTTCTTTTATATTGAAATTTAGCTTAGTTTTGTCGGAAAATTTTGATTTTGGCAGCAACAAATATACAACTATTGACTCCACAGCATTGGAGGGACTATGAACTCATTGATTGTGGTGATTTTGAAAAATTGGAACGCTTTGGTGATTTAATTCTGATCAGACCAGAGCCTCAGGCTGTATGGCCTAAGGCGTTGAGTGAAGCAGAGTGGAACAAGCGTTATCATATCAAATTCAAAGGTCGGTCGGCTACTTCTGGAGAATGGTTGAAGAAAAATCCGAAGGTTCAGGATCGTTGGCATATCGAATATAAAAATAGCGACGTGGCCATCAAATTTAGATTGGGCCTGACATCTTTTAAGCACGTGGGGATATTTCCGGAGCAGGCTGTAAATTGGGACTATATTTCGGAATCTGTTCGTTCGTTTAAAACGGAAAAACCGAAGGTTCTCAATCTTTTTGCATATACGGGAGGAGCATCTCTAATAGCGAAAGCTGCTGGCGCGGATACAACGCACGTGGATTCGATTAAACAGGTTGTTACCTGGGCGAATGAAAATATGGAAATTTCCAACTTGGATAACATTCGTTGGGTTGTTGAGGATGCGTTGAAGTTTGTAAAGCGTGAACTGAAAAGAGGTAATACCTATAATGGGATTATTTTGGATCCACCAGCTTATGGACATGGACCGAAAGGCGAGAAATGGAAATTAGAAGACCACATTATGGAAATGATGACAGAGGTTGTTCAGCTATTGGATCCTAAAGAACATTTTTTGATTTTAAATACGTATTCTTTAGGTTTCTCTTCGGTTATTGTGGAAAATTTAATTAAGACTGCTTTTCCGAAGGTTGAAAACTTAGAAATAGGCGAGCTATTTTTACAAGCAACTGCAGGGCCGAAACTTCCACTTGGCGTATTTGGTAAATTCCGTAAGATAGCGAAGTAAGACGGTCAAAAGATTGCTTATAACAAACACGGGGCGCNNGCGCCCCGTGTTTGTTATAAGATACAATTGTTTTAATATGCATTAGGCATTACATATGGATATCCTTCAACCGTAACGATGCTAGTTCCAACTGCTTTGGAATAGCTGTAATGATGTTCTGTGGGATATGTGATAAGTGTTGAGCTAGCTCGTCATAGTAAGCAATTCCAGCTTGTAACTGCGCTTTAAACTTGGCTACGTACTTTATCTTTTTATCATTAATGATGTTTTGATTGTCTGTTACATATTTTTGAATATGATCAATATAAAGGTTGAGCTCGTTGATCAGGACAAATGGCCGATTGTTATTTTCAAAGACTGAGATACGGCCATAGATATGGTCTATCATTTCCCGTAAAGTATATTGTTTTTTAAACCAGACGAGATTTGGACCCGGGCAAATGGCTACGGCAGTCTGTTCTTTAGTCTTCTGGATATTGTATTTGAGATAGGCAGGCGCTGCGAGCCCTTCACAAAGGCAGGTTTTTTCGGTAATGGCCTCAAAAGCTTTTTCGTATTCAACAGCAGGCAGGTTCTGTTGTTTTAGTTCCTGTATCTTTTGATGTTGATATACGCGTGATGCGGTACATATGGGCTTGTCACTGAACTCTGTGTTCGAAATAAGATATTCTTTTTTGCAGGGGCTACCAGGACGGCCTTTTTTAATTCGTTCCACTCGTAAGTGCTCAGCGCCACTTTTTCTGAAGTTGTTGAAAGGAATCCCTAATGGAGATGCTCCACTGCAGTAGAAGTCTTCTTTTTCGGCAAGTTCCAATGCTTTCAACGTTTCTTGATCTACCGTGGTTGCTTCGGGTACCATTAGAAATGGAGATCCCCAGCCCACAGCATCAAATCCATAATAATCTAATAAAAATTGATGTTCTGAAGCGGTACCCACCCCGCCTTGAACCGTATATTTGATAACGGGAGGTATGGTTAGAAAGCGCTTTTGAGCAGTCCAATAATCTTGGTATATCTCGAAAAGTTCGGCTTTTAAACTTTCTTTCTTTTCTTTAAATTCTTGAAGGATTGGACCTAGAAGAAAGCCATCCGTTGCGAAAGCATGTCCACCACAGTTCAAACCGGATTCTATTCTGAATTCAGATACCCAAACCCCTCGTTTGGCGAGATATTTTGCCTGAATGAGTGCCGATCGGAAATCACTTACTTTTAATGTGACCTTTTTGTCGAACATACTTTCATTATCGGGGAAGAAAGCTGGCAATTCAGCAAGGTAAGCATATAAGTGTGGATTCATTCCGGCAGAAAGGATAAGCGAAGAATGAAGATTGGAATTTGCAAAGCCACGTAAGGCTGCTAGTGCATCAGAAAAGCGCTCGTCCAATACCTTGCCATCTTTATAATTTATCTTGTCAACTTTGGACATGATATTAACATCAATGTCACCCGGTTTTAGATAAGTGATCAATAAGTCTTGGAGTTCGGTCTTAATGGCCAGATTCGTTTCAATTTCCATAGCGTGATACAGTGGCTTGGATGGATGTGAATCTGGTAGAAGCTGAAAGTATTTTGCCAATTCGGAACCTTCTGTAAAGGGTTGATGTTTTAAGGCTGTAATTTGTTTATTGACCACAAATTGTACCATATTGAGGTATGCGGTGATTCTATTTGCCCGATAGTCTTCTTCAGATGTGAGGATCGGTTGATAGGGGATTTGATATTCTCCACAGTAATAGCAGCGCATGCGCTCGATTAGTTCATCGTCAACGATAGACATCACGGAGGAGATTCCGTACTGTGCAACCTTAATTGCGGAATCGATGGAGAAAGCTAAGCCTAATACGGGGATATGAAAAGTATGCGTCATTCTTAAATATTTCTTTTACGAAATAATGGAGAATAACGCTAAAAAAAAGTAATGATTGTTTTATGGGGAGATGATTGTAATCACTATTCAAATACAATTGTTTTGTAGTCGTTGCGCATGACACGATCCTCGCTAAGCAAGCGAATTGCTCGGCTTAAAACGGCTTTTTCTATTTCCTTTCCGGCAGTAACCATATCTTTTACAGTGTAGGTGTGGTTGACATGCCGTATGTCCTGGACGATGATTGGGCCTTCATCAAGTTGGTCGGTCACGAAATGGGCTGTGGCTCCAATAATCTTAACACCTCTTGCATGTGCCTGTTTATAGGGGTTGGCGCCGATAAATGCCGGTAGGAAGGAATGGTGGATATTAACCAATTTATTCTCAAAGGTGCCAACAAACTCTGGTGATAAGATCCGCATGAATTTAGCTAAAATAATATAATCGAAATTATATTGTTTGATTTTTGCTATCAGTTGTGTTTCGAACGTTTCCTTTGTCAGGTTTTCATGTGAGATACAGTGAAACGGAATGTCGAACTTTTCTGTAAAAGAGCGTAGCGATTCATAATTGCCAATGACAGCCTGCACTTCGGCTCCCCAAGTTTCGAAATGCTGTCGTACGAGTATGTCTGCAAGGCAGTGATGCTCTTTGGTCACCAAGACGACAATCTTTTTTCGGGTATTGGGGTTGATCTGTATTTGAGCAGAGGGAGGAAGAACCTCAGCCAAGGAGTCGGAAAGTTGTTTTTGCTCAATTACTAGACCGTTACAGACCACACGCACGAAGAATTTATTGGCTTCTTCATCTACATATTCGCGCATGGTGACAATATTGAGCTGATATTTTGCAAGCGTGTTTGAGATGTTAGCGACTAGTCCAACGGCATCTTGACATTGGATCAGAATTAAGGTTTGGTTGTGCATGAAATTTGGTTGTAGGTTATTGAAAAAAGCGGGCTATCTTAACCCGCTTTTTTTGTTAGTTCTTCTTCAAGGTCAACTTCAACACGTAGATTTTCGACGATATGTTTTTGTCTATCTGGCGTGTTTTTACCCATGTAATATTCTAATAATTGTTGAATTTTATTGTCTTTGGACAAGATAACAGGATCGAGGCGGATATCTTTTCCGATAAATAAACCAAACTCGGAAGGTGATATTTCACCCAGACCTTTGAATCGGGTGATTTCGGGTTTAGCGCCTAATTTTGCGATTGCTTTTTGCCGTTCTTCGTCTGAATAACAATAAATTGTTTCCTTTTTATTGCGGACACGGAAAAGGGGGGTCTGCAAAATGGAAACGTGGCCCGCTTTAACGAGGTCTGGGAAGAACTGTAAGAAAAACGTTAATAATAGCAAACGGATGTGCATTCCGTCCACGTCGGCATCGGTAGCGATAACGATATTGTTATAACGTAATCCATCTAGACCATCTTCAATATTGAGTGCATGTTGCAAAAGATTGAATTCTTCGTTTTCATAAACAATCTTTTTGGACATTCCATAAGAGTTAAGCGGTTTTCCTTTTAGGCTAAATACGGCTTGAGTCTGTACGTCGCGTGATTTGGTGATCGAACCAGAAGCAGAATCCCCCTCGGTAATAAACAGTGTTGTTTCTTGGTTACGTTCATTTTTATCGCTAAAATGCACTTTACAGTCGCGTAGTTTACGGTTATGAAGAGAGGCTTTTTTTGCCCTTTCGTTAGCCAGTTTTTTAATACCCGCGATGTCCTTACGCTCACGTTCGGATTGCAGTATTCGTTTCTGAAGGGCATCTGCCGTGGCTGGATTTTTATGCAGGTAATCATCCAGTGCCTTTTTTACAAAGTCATTAATGAAGCCCCTTACAGTAGGGCCTTCAGGACCGACACTTTGGGAGCCCAATTTTGTTTTAGTTTGAGATTCGAAAACAGGCTCTTGTACTTTGATGGCTATTGCTCCGATGATTGACGACCGAATATCCGATGCATCAAATTCTTTTTTGTAGAATTCGCGGATTGTTTTGACGAGTGCTTCACGAAATGCTGCCTGATGTGTTCCTCCTTGGGTTGTATGTTGTCCGTTTACGAAGGAATAATATTCCTCTCCATATTGTTGCCCATGCGTCATGGCAATTTCAATGTCTTCACCACGTAGGTGAATAATTGGATAGCGCATGGATTCGGCATCAATATTACGTTCCAATAAATCTTTTAGACCATGCTCGGAAATAAATTTCTGATTATTGAAATTAATGGTAAGACCAGAATTCAGGAACACATAATTCCAGATCATGTTTTCAACAAATTCAAGTCTGTATTTATAATTCCGGAAAATGGAGTCGTCCGGATAGAACGTTACCGCTGTGCCATTTCGTTGCGTTGTTTCTTTTTGTTCATCATGGACTAACTCTCCCTTAGAGAATTGAGCGATGCGGGTAATATTTTGTCGATAGGACTGTACGGTGAACTGACTGGACAAAGCGTTCACTGCTTTTGTACCGACCCCATTTAAACCGACGGACTTTTGGAAAGCCTTACTATCATATTTACCACCTGTATTGATTTTAGAAACAACATCAACTACAGAACCAATTGGAATACCACGTCCATAATCGCGTACGGAAACTTTATTCTCGTTTACCGTGATATCAATTGTTTTACCAGCTCCCATAACAAACTCATCGATGGAGTTGTCAACGACCTCTTTCAATAAAACATAAATACCATCATCATAGGCCGAACCGTCCCCCAACTTTCCAATGTACATTCCCGGACGAAGGCGAATATGCTCTTTCCAATCCAGGGACCTAATGCTGTCTTCGTTATATGTACTCATAAATTTATGTAGAACTTAGCTAACAAAAGTAAAAAAAATAAACTACGATAAGTAGTTTAAAAGGCTAAATTTTTTAGATATCTGCAGTTTATGTCCAGATGGTGAAAATTGCTGGTTTGCCGGGAAATGTTTACATTTAGTGTAAGTAATTTTAAAGCGAATTTAAAGCGAATAATATGGGATTATTTGATAAAATCAGGAATGAGTTTGTCGATATTATCGAATGGGTCGATAATAGTACAGATACAATTGTGTGGAAATTTCCAAGGTATCAGAATGAAATAAAAATGGGCGCACAATTGACCGTAAGGGAAGGACAAGCTGCTGTATTTTTAAACGAAGGTGTGGTGGCTGATGTCTTCTTTCAGCCTGGTCGTTACGAATTGGCGACTCAAAACATGCCGATCATGACAACCATTAGGGGCTGGAAGTATGGATTCAATAGTCCTTTTAAAGCGGATGTTTATTTTGTGAATCTTCGTCAATTTGTTAATCAGAAATGGGGTACCAAAAATCCAATCATGTTGCGGGATCCTGAATTTGGCCCCATTCGACTCCGAGCTTTTGGTAATTTCTCCTTTCAAGTGAAAGATGTTACTGTTTTTATGAAACAGCTTGTTTCAACGACGCCGGTATTTACGGTTGAAGATATCACAGAGCAGCTTCGAAACATTGCGGTATCGAGAGGGATGGATGCTATTGCGGAGTCCAAAATTCCTGCTTTGGATCTTGCATCCAACTACGATGAAGTGTCGGCCTTGATACAGCAGAAAATTGCATCCGATTTTGATGAGTTGGGGTTAAGTTTAACGAAGTTTTTAATTGAGAATATTTCTTTCCCAGAGGAAGTTGAAAAGGCACTTGATAAGCGAAGTAGCATGGGAGTTGTTGGTAATCTTGGGGCATATGCTCAATTTCAAGCTGCTAATTCGATGGAGAAAGCTGCAGAGAATCCAGCTAGTGGAGGTATCGTCGGCGCGGGTTTTGGCGCTGGATTGGGGGCAGGAATGGTTGGTCAGATGGGAAATATCTTTCAACAAAATAGTTTTGATGGAAACAATCCAACTGGAGTAGCGGGCGCAGGTGGTTCTTCTACACCCGCGGGTCCACCGCCGCTACCTAACAGCGTAGCTTATTATCTCGCGATTAAAGGAAAACAGGAAGGACCATTTGATCATGAGCAATTGAGTAGCCTTGTCAAGGATGGCACGCTGAATACAGCTACCCTAGTGTGGAGAGAAGGACTTGAGAACTGGATTGAAGCTGATAAGGTGAGCGATTTGAAAGGACTTTTTTCACAGATTCCGCCTCCAATACCGGGAGTTTAGGAAAGAAACGCATGACTGTACTGTATGAGTTTTGAAGAAAAAACCTCCGAGATAGAACAAGGACTGAAATGTCAGGGTTGTGGTGCAATTTTGACTTATCAGCCCGGTACTTCCTATTTAGCATGTTCCTATTGTGGAACCAGAAATGAAATAGCTGATCAGTTGCCAGAAAATGGGCGTATTGAATCAACGGATTATAAGGTCTTTGGAGCCGCGATGGAAGAACTCGAAGATGACCGATATAGTTATTTAGCTGAGGTTGTGCATTGCGGAAACTGTGGTGCAAATTCAAGGTTAAATGCTCACGTCACAGCGGATTTATGTGCTTTTTGTGCTTCACCATTGGTCATTGACCATCAGCAAAAACGTATTGTAAAACCGCATGGTGTTGTTCCTTTCGGTGTTGACTATAAAAGTGCCTTTGGGCTATTGACGCAATGGGCCGGGAAGGTATGGTTTGCACCGAATGACTTTAAGCGGATTTTTAACGCTAGGAATGACCGTCTAAAGGGGGTATATATTCCTTTTTGGTCTTATGATGCAGATGTGAACTCTGATTACGTTGGATCCCGAGGTGAGTATTATTATGTGACAAGGACGCGGCGTAATTCGGATGGCGAAACAGAAGAATACGAAGAAAGACGAACCAATTGGTATCCAACTTCGGGTACTGTTTATAGCCAATTCAAGGATATTGTTATTTCTGGATCAACCTCCCTTCCGGAAAAGTTTTCCGAAAAGATCGGGCCGTGGAATTTAGGTTATCTAAGACCTTTCAATGAGCAGTATTTGAGTGGTTTTATCGCGGAAACTTTCAGTGTAGATCATGTGAAAGCAGCAACAACTGCACGAGCGATTATGGACCGGGAAATCGAGCGACAGGTTGAGAACGACATCGGTGGCGATACGCAGGATATCGATTCCATTGACAGTGATTTTAAATCCATTAAATTGAAATATATTCTTTTGCCCATTTGGTTATCTGCTTATCAATACAAGGGAAAGAGTTATCAGATCATGGTTAATGCATTTAACGGTAAAGTTTACGGGCAACGGCCTTATAGCTTTTGGAAAATAGCTTTTTTGGTATTAGCGATCCTTATTGTTCTGTATTTATTAAGCTTTATGGGATAACAAATAGGTTAGTAAAAGAAAGCGCTGTCCTCAAACGAAGAGAACAGCGCTTTTTTGTATGCTAAAAGGTGCCTATTTGTTCAACGATAGTAGGAATCCAATGGTAAAGTTGGCATCCCAGTCAAAAACAAAGGTATCGCAGTTGGTCGCATCTTTAATTGCTTTATAAATGTTAACGCCGCTTTTTGTTTTTATTTTATCTGCGTTGTAGAAAGCTGGGTCGTTCAGAACGGTAAAACGTTCTTCACCTTGGCGCGTTTGTGAGGCAAGTTCAAAAGGAACGCCCCCTATAATAAAACAAACTTCTCTTTTATTTTCAGGAATCTTTTCACCTAATTTTTTTACTTCTGCATAGACAGCATCATCTTTGAGATCTTTCTCATAGTACTTTGCTCCAGGTGCTTCGACAGATTTTGTATCGCCATCGATCCATGAAATTTTTGTGTTACCAGACCCGATGTCAACAACAAATGCATTGTCTTCATATGCTTTTGGAAGGACCGATTTTAATGCAAGCTTTCCTTCTTGCTCTGCTGTAACCAAGTTGACCACAAAGCCCATTTTTCTAAGTTCACTACTAATGATAGTTGTTTTGGGTTCCTTTTGCGCTCCAGAGCTAATGACGAAATGTATGTTTTTCGATTTAACACCTTTATCCAGCATCATGCCGATATAGTCTTTTAATCCTTTGCGAATATCCTCGGTATTTGCCAATCCTTCATAAGCAAAAGACTTTCCAAAATCTTTGGAAACGATTTCCCAACGATTCTCTTTATCCATATTCACGACGAAGGAATTGAAACCAGAGGCGCCCACTTCAACCACTCCTTTGTATTCACCGTCAACAGGCTTTTCAGGTTGATAGTTGAATGAACGAGTGTCTTTCGAGCCCGATGAGTGGTTTGAATCCGCATTTTTGTGACTGGTTGAGTCTGTTTGTACAGTAGGGTTAGCATCAAATTTGCCCGATTGCATTGCCCAGTAACCGATTGCCAGAATAGGTAAGGCAATAATAATTGCTTTTATAGGCCATCTTAATCTTGCCCATGTTGATTTTTCTTCCATAATGTTGAAGTAATATAATTTTATAGTTAATCAAGTAGTGTAAATCCTTTATCCACTTTCTCTTCGGGCTTGAGCTCGTAGCTGGCGTCTGTCATCTGCGTTACATTCAATACCTTCAGATTACGTTCGTCTACTTTGCGGATGAATTCCTCCAGTTCACCCTGCGTTGGCGCTCCGCCGACAGTGATGTTGTTGTTTTGATCCAAGAAATCCAAATTGGACCGAATAGATGCTATATTTTGACTAATGGCACCTGTTGCGGCATTCATCGCTTCCTGAAAAGCCCAGCCATCTTTGATATTGAATACATCTGCAAGTCCGTCGGTGGCATTTTTCATTTTTTGGGTCGCTTCTAGCTTCTTGGAAATAATAGAAATGCTGCTATCTAAGGTACTAACATAAATTCGGGCGGCACTTTCATTATCTTTGAGTACTTCCAACACTTTAGCAAACTGATTGGCATACTGGACGTAGCTGCGCGCATTTTGCTCTTCTGATTCTCCTTCTTTTCCTAATAGAAAGGCTTTAGTACGGGTTTCTTTAGCATCTCTGGCATAAGCATTTGCTTTTTCTGCGTTATTTTTACTCGCTTCTTCTTTTGATTTTTCGTCGAGATTAGCTGCCTCTGCTGTAAAACGTTTGGCATACGTATATTTTTCTTCCGCAGTTTTCTGTGCTGTTTCGCCACTTTGAATCATATCAATGCGAACTCCATCGACATTGCTAATTTTTTCCTTTACTCGTTTCAGCGTGTCTTTTGCATCTCTTGATAGCAATTGTAGGGTCTCTATTGGGTTATTTCTAATGATTGATTTTTCTCCTTTAAAGAGTAAAACGGTGCCAAGACGATGCAGTAGTGCGATGATTTTGGGGGCTAACAACAATAAGGTAATCAGAATAATACTAAATATGACAAAAAGTATGCTTTTTCCAGCATACTCCAACATAATCGGTAAATATTTGAAAAATGCAAATGCGCCACCGAGTAAAATTGCCCAAAAGAAAACCTTTGACGCAGTTTTTTTTGCTTCTGGGGATTGTAGCTGTGCAGGCAGATGATCGCCCAATACTTGAAATATCGGAAGTTGCGTCTTTATCTCAGCGGGAATGTTAACATATTGATCTTTTCTTTCCATTGATTTATTTTTATGTTATTGATTGATTAATCATACGCAATGCCGTATTGATTTCGGTAACGACCTCATCAACGGCTGCACTGCCGATGTTTATTTTTTGTTCAATGTCTTTAATTTTGGGTTCGTACTTTTCATTAATTTGCCCCAAAGCGAGCTGTTTTTTCTGTAAATCATCTTGCAATTTTGCAATATTTTCCGTTATTGTTTTGATTTCAGCATTCAGATTTGCAATCTCCAAGGTTCGGTCCTGTTCAGTCTTTTTCTTTTCAGCCTGTTTCTGTTCCGATTCTTTGGCAATGGTTTCTTTGAGTTTATTAGCATAATTTGTGCCAGTTGCTATCAATTTTTCTCTGGACAACGAACTGTCTACAAATTTAAGCGAGGTATAAGCTGCTTTGAGGGTGTTTTCCTCGACTTTACCCATTGCTGCTGCAGCATTCCATACCTCAAAAAAGTCTACCCCTTGTTCATTTAGTTTTTCCAGGATAGCATAGACCTTTAATTTCATTTCTTTAAGGTCGGTAGTTCCATCGTTGGCCGTTATGGGTATTGGGGGAGGTGTTTTTCCAGTTGTTGGCGGAGCTGGAGAATAGGATGGTTCCTTATAAGGGGTGTTTGGAATAGCATTTGGTGCAGGCGCCGATGGCGTTTGTGGGTGCTGGTTTTGTTGAGGTTGATCATCTTCAAAAATTAATTTCTTCAGACTGTTTAATATACCAGATCCTCTTTTAGTGTCGTCGTTGCTCATCATGTCATAGTTGATTATATCTTTACTAAAATAATAAAAATTACTATTCTCTACTGGATTGACCGATAGAAAATCTATAATGGATGGGAAGAGCTATAGGCTGACATGAAAAGATGAAATTCTATTTTTTAGGGACTGAAAGAGCTCTACGGGCATTGTAGGCGGCTAAAAAAAGAGCGATAGCCCATCAATAATTGGTTATCGCTCTTTTGTTCATGGCGGTTATTGAATATTATCTGCCAAAATCATCCTGTACGCGAACGATATCGTCTTCGTCAGAAGGGTTGTTGGCATCTGTATGTTGCCAAATTTCTGCTAAAATACCGAAGCCGTCCAATCCAATTAAACGGTGACGTTGTCCTTGGCGCAATCGGATTGTTTCCCCTTCTTTCAATGTAGATACAACAGATTCTTCATCTGTGTCAGAAACCATAACCCCTACGTTACCTTGGATAACCCGCCAGATTTCAGCCCGACGGTGGTGATATTGCCAAGATAGTCTTTTATCCGGTGCAACAATTAGAATTTTAGGACTTAATTTTCCGGATATTCTTAATTCTTGTACATCCATTCCGCCGAAATATTCATCGGCAAATTCCTGCGCCTGCGATTCGTCAATGACGAAAAATCCACCCCAAGGACGCGCTGCATCTGATTTATCGATACGAAAACCTTTGGAAGTCAGCATTTCCTGTACATTTTCAAACAATGCAATTTTATCTATAGCCATATTACAATTCTAAAAATTTGTTATTCGTTAATTTAGCAGCTAAATATAAAAAAAATCTATTAATAATTTAAGTTAACCGTTTTAGCAATATTTACATGCCGACTATAGTCGTTTCTTTGGTCGTGCTCAATCGCCATGTGCCGGGTAAAGTTAAAAATGAAATTGCTAATTTTGTGATCAATCTAATTTCAGGATATGTCAAACTTTCAAGTCGATCGGGAAAATACTGCATTTATGCAGGCTGTTGCTTTCGTTAACCAAACGAATCAAAACGTATTTATTACAGGGAAGGCAGGTACCGGAAAGACGACGTTTTTGAAGTATATAAAGGAGCATAGTTACAAGAAGATGGCGATTACGGCACCTACTGGCGTTGCGGCGATGAACGCAGGCGGAACGACTTTGCACTCTTTATTTTGGCTTCCTTTTGGAACTTTTATAGAAGATTATGAGTTGCGGTGGGATGAGCAGGATAGTCATATTTACAATAAATCACGTCTTTTTAGCACGATTAAACTGACGAAGCAACGCCGGGCGATTTTGCAGGAACTTGAACTTTTAGTGATTGATGAGGTCTCGATGGTTCGCGCAGATACCTTGGATGCGATTAATGTTATCCTTCAATCTGTTCGTCGCGATATGCGGCCTTTTGGCGGATTGCAGGTGTTGTTTATCGGAGACTTGTACCAGTTGCCGCCTGTCGTGAAAGATGCAGAGTGGAATGTATTAAAAGATCATTACTCTTCTGTTTTCTTCTTCAATGCCAAGATATTGAGAGATAATCCTTTGGTGATGTTAGAACTTAATAAGATCTATCGTCAGCAAGATGAGGGCTTTATTTCCATTTTGAATGCGATACGAAACAATCAATGTACAAGTGATATGCTCAAGACCCTAAATGGTTACTATCAGCAGGACTTTGTTCCAAATGAAGCAGAGCAATATATTACATTGACCTCTCATAATCGAAATGCCGATGAAATAAACGGTGCTAAATTGGCATCATTATCTGGTAAAATGTTAAACCTTAAAGCGGTAGTAAAGGATGATTTTGCACAGGGCTCCTATCCTGCAGAGGAAACATTGTCATTGAAAATAGGAGCACAGGTCATGTTTATTCGCAACGATTCGGGAGATGAACGTAAGTATTATAATGGTAAGATAGGTACGGTAAAGGACATAGACACTGTGCAAGGAACTGTAACGGTTACCTTTCCTGATGGATCGGAGTCCGTAAGCGTTAAAAGGGAAACCTGGGAGAATATCCGTTATAATTATGATAAGGGGCAGGATCAGATCAAGGAGGAAATTTTAGGTACATTTTCACAATTTCCGCTTCGGCTCGCCTGGGCGATCACTATCCATAAAAGTCAGGGCTTAACATTTGAAAAAGCAATCATTGATGCGGGTACCTCTTTTGCAGCAGGTCAGGTTTATGTTGCATTGAGCCGTTTAACGAGTTTAGATGGACTTGTATTAAAGTCTATCATTCCTTCTTATGCCATTCGTACCGATTATCAGGTCGTTGAGTTTGCACAGCGCGCGCAGGCGCAGCCTGATATCAATTCGATTCTGGAGCAGTGTCAACGGAATTACCTTGGTCAGATTTTAATGCACGGTTTTCGGTGGGATGGCTTATTGGCGGAGACGTCTGATTTATTGAAGTCGCTCGAAGAACGTAACATTGATGGTAAGGAACAAGCGGTATTGTTTTTTCAGCAACTCGTCAAGCACCTGCAAATGCAAGAGAAAGTTGCCCATAAGTTTATCGTTGTTTTATATGATTTATTACGTGATAAAAATGCAATTGATTACGATGTTATCTGTGAGCGTTCTACCGCGGCAGTCAATTGGTTTTTGCCAAAAATGGATACCGATCTGATTGATGCGTTGAACAAACATATTGAAGAATATCAGATACGAAAACGTACCAAGAAATATATTGACGAGCTCAAAGCGCTATTGCTTGATTACAAGCGAAAACGCGAACAGTTGCAGCATTGTCTGCTTATTGCTGCTACACTATCCAAGCGGGAAGATTTTCAAACGGCCATGTTGGATGTAGCTGCCAGTGTGAAGACCAAAGAGAAAGATGATTTGGCTGCACAAACTGCAGAGGAAGAAGGGCCTAGAAAATTAGATACCAAAGAGATTTCTCTAGAAATGTTTAAGGATGGAATGAGCATTGCTGATATAGCAGGTAAGCGCGGGATGGTTGCAGGCACTATTTACGGACATTTGATTACCTTTGTAGGTACAGAAGTGGAGGCTACAGACTTGATCGAGCAAGAGAAGTTGGATCGTATACTAGAGGTGATCCGGACAAACCCGGATAAATCGTCTTCTGAACTTAAAATGCTTTTGGGGACAGATATAGACTACCCAGATATTAAAATTGGACAAAAAGTTTTGGGATTGTAGGCAATAAGGATTTATGATGTATATTTGTAACAAATATTGTGATGTAGTTTGTTGAGAGCCCATTGATAACCTTACGATTTCTTATGGAAGACAAGAAAGATCCTAACAAGTGGCTTGTGTTGACAACTATTTCTACTCAAATGGTTTTTACCATTTACGTATTTTATTTATTAGGAGATTGGTTGGACGGCAAGTTTCATAGTGATAACCAATTATGGATGAAAATCTGTACCCTTGCTGGGATTGGGATTTCTCTCTACCAGGTCATTAGACAAGTGAATCGATTAAACGATAGATGATAGTATATTTAAAGCAGGCACTTATTTTATTTTTTGTTGCGGTATTGGTATTTGCCCTTCATTTCTTTTTGTTAAAATCTTTTGATGGAATACAAAATCTTGACGATCTACATTTTCCATTGTATGAAATATATGTTTTTCAATTGATTTTATCGATTATTATTATGGCAGGAGTGCGTTACTTTTCGCAGCAATTCCCACCATATGTCGGTTTTATTTTCTTAGGATTATTGACGTTAAAATTTGTCCTAAATTATTTGTATATCCATAGCGGGCTAGCAAAACCACATGCTGATATTTTAAAATATAACTATTTGATCGTTGTCGTTTTATTCCTTTTGTACGATGTTGGATTTGCTTATAAGGCTTTAAACAAATCCTAAGGGAGAAAACGATAGTTTTTTCAAAAAAATGTAATATTAAAGTAGCTTTTGTGCTTTATATGTAGTATTTTCGCAAAAATTTTAAATAACATAATAGTAGTATCGTGAGTCTTAAAAGAACACTTCAATTTTTAGCAGTTATTCTGTTTGCAGTTGCGCCATTTTTAACAAAGGCCAATGAGAATGCACACGGAGAAAAATCGCAGGCTGAGGAAATCAATAGCCATATTGAGCATCACTTACAAGATGATTATTATTTTAGCTTCTTTTCCGACGAAGAGACAGGTAAGCATTTTGGCTTTTCGTTGCCAGTTATTTTGATTGACAATGGCTTGAAAGTTTTTATGGCTTCTGCATTTGATCACGGTAATAAGGTTGCTGAGGTTGATGGTCAATACTATGCATTATACCATGGGAAAATTTATAAGACCGATGCTACTGGTAATTTAGCTGGTCATGAATACCTCAAAAATGCCGATGGTAGTTATGTTATGACTGTAAACGAGAATGGAAAGGAAGTGAAAAAGGAATTTGAAACTTCTTATGTTGTCGGTTCTCATGAAATTCATGAAGCTACAGATTTTCATCCGTCTGTAGACATGCCTTTAGATTTTTCGATCACAAAGAGTGTTGTAGGTTTATTTTTGGCTGCGTTTTTAATGTTTTGGGCATTTATAAGTTTGGCTAAAACTTATAAAAAAGGTGCTAACAACTTACCTAAAGGTGTAGGACGTGTATTAGAGCCTTTGGTTATCTATGTGCGTGATGAGATGGCAATTCCAAACATTGGTCATCGTTATAAAGAATTTATGCCCTATTTATTGTCTGTATTTTTCTTGATCTGGATTTTGAACTTGGTTGGTTTGACACCACTAGGCTTTAACGTGACAGGTAACATTACAGTAACATTATGTTTGGCTCTCTTTACTTTTTTAATTGTAAATATCAAAGCAAACGCAAACTATTGGAAACACATTTTCTGGATGCCAGGTGTTCCTGTTCCATTTAAATTCGTTTTGGCACCAATTGAAGTGTTGGGGTTGTTTACAAAGCCATTTTCATTGATGGTTCGTTTGTTTGCAAATATTACAGCTGGTCACACGGTTGTGATGGGATTGATTGCGATTGTTTATTTATTGCAACACCAATTGACAGTGGTGGGTAGTATCGGTGTTTCCATGTTCTTAACGATCTTCTTGATGGTTATTGAATTATTAGTTGCCTTCTTACAAGCGTTTATTTTTACGATGTTGTCATCCTTGTTTATCGGTATGGCTGTTGAAGAACATCACGATCATTAATTAGCAAATTTTTTAATTATTCAAATCATACATTATGTACAATTTAATTGGAGCCGGTTTAATCGTTATCGGTGCAGGTTTAGGTTTAGGTAAAATTGGTGGTTCTGCAATGGAAGCTATCGCTCGTCAACCAGAAGCAGCATCTAAAATCCAAACTGCAATGATTATCATTGGTGCCTTACTTGAAGGTTTAGCATTCGGTGCTTTATTATTAGGTAAATAGTCACAACGGTTTTATGATATAACCTGCAACGGTTGGTTGCAGGTTATATTATTCCTGAATCTTAAAAAATAAAAATTATCATTATATAGTATAACAATGGATAAATTAATACATTCGTTTTCGTACGGTTTGTTTTTTTGGATGGTCATCGTCCTTGTAGTTATTATCTTTTTATTAGGTAAATACGCTTGGAAACCAATAGTTGATGCCCTAGACGAACGTGAAAAAGGTATTGCAAGTGCTTTGGAGGCAGCTGAAAAAGCTAAATTGGAAATGGCTCGTTTAACAAATGAAAACGAACAATTACTGAAAGAAGCACGCGCAGAACGCGACGTTATCCTTAAGGAGGCAAAGGAGCTTAAAGATAAGATCGTAGCTGAGGCAAAAACTCAGGCGCAAGCTGAAGGTGCAAAAATGATTGCTCAAGCGAAAGAGGAGATCAATGAACAAAAGAACAAAGCTTTGGCTGAGGTGAAGTCTCAGGTTTCTTCTTTGTCTTTGGAT
>NZ_DCRG01000009.1:0-42945 GCF_002325125.1 Sphingobacterium sp. UBA1498 | reverse complement strand
ATGTTAATGGGATTAATGGGATAAACATTAAATGGTTTCATCTTAATGAATTATAGATTGATAAACGAAATAGCTAGTAATAGAAAAAGCTATCAGATTTTAGCAATACAAATATATTAGTTATAACGGTAGGAATGGTTATAAAATAAAAAAAGTCCCCTTAAAAAGAGGACTTTTTTATGCTATATCAGAAGAAGACTATTCTCCGTCAACTTTTTCTTCACCTTCTACTTCAGCTTTAACTTCTGCAGGAGCTTCAGTTTCGGCAGCAGCAGCTTTCTTAGCACCACCACGACGGCGAGTAGCTTTTTTCTCAGAAGCAGCAGCTTTTTTACCGTAGATTTCGTTGTAATCAACTAACTCGATGAAAGCCATTTCTGCATTATCACCTAAACGGTTTTCCATTTTGATGATACGTGTATAACCACCTGGACGATTAGCCACTTTTTCAGATACTTCGCGGAATAAGATAGAAACTGCATCTTTATCTTTCAAGTAAGCGAATACTGTACGACGAGAGTGAGTCGTATCATTTTTAGATTTAGTAATCAAAGGCTCAACATACGTACGCAACGCTTTTGCTTTAGCCAAAGTAGTTGTAATACGTTTGTGTTTGATCAATGACGTTGCCATGTTAGCCAACATTGCTTTTCTATGGCTATCCGTACGGCCTAAGTGATTTACTTTTTTTCCGTGTCTCATTTTGGATTTTATTATACTACATATACCGTTCTTGCATTCCCTAATCTACTACACATTCAATGGTTTATATTCCATCAAATTGAGCCATTAGCACAAGAGGAATTATATATAGTGGTCGCTTATTAAATAATTATTCTTCGTCTAATTTGTATTTTGCCAAGTTCATTCCGAATGACAAACCTTTCGATTTCACCAACTCTTGAATTTCACTTAACGATTTTTTACCGAAGTTCCTGAATTTCAACATATCAGCTACGTCGTAAGTAACCAACTCAGCTAATGTGCGAATATCAGCAGCTTTCAAGCAGTTCAATGCACGCACGGAGAGATCAAGATCTACTAACTCTGTTTTCAAGATCTTACGCATGTGTAAGATTTCTTCATCAACAACTTTAGTTTCTTCTTTAGTTTGAGACTCAAGAAGCATATTCTCATCAGAGAATAAGATAAAATGTTGAATTAAGATTTTAGCAGCTTCTTTCAGCGCCTCTTCAGGGTGAATTGAGCCATCAGTAGAGATATCCAACAATAATTTCTCGTAGTCAGTTTTTTGCTCTACACGGTAATTCTCAATGGTATATTTAACATTCTTGATCGGAGTAAAGATCGAATCGATTGCGATAACACCTACTGGCGCATCAACGACTTTATTCTCATCAGCATTTACGTATCCACGACCTTTGGCAATACTCAATTCCAATTCAATTGTCACTGAATTATCCATGTTACAGATTACCATGTCAGGGTTTAAGACCGTAAAGTTATTAGAGAACTTGGTGATATCACCAGCTAAGAACTGTTCTTGACCATTGATTACTACAAATACCTTTTCGTTGTCGCCAATCTCACCTGTTTTTTTGAAACGGATTTGTTTCAAGTTCAAGATAATTTCAGTTACGTCTTCAACAACACCTTTTATCGTTGAAAATTCGTGCGAAACGCCAGAAAACCTTATCGACGTAATTGCATATCCTTCTAAAGAGGACAATAGAATACGGCGCAAAGCATTACCAATGGTTACACCAAAACCAGGCTCCAATGGACGAAATTCAAACGTACCATCAAAATCCGTAGATTTTTGCATGATAACTTTATCCGGTCTTTGAAATGCTAAAATTGCCATTTATTTTCTTTTAATTTTTTATTTGTAATAATAATAGTAATACAATAGAAGATGCATACCCCAAAATTGGACTATGCATTCTTCTATTTTATTTATTATTTAGAGTATAACTCAACGATTAAGTTCTCTTTAATGTTTTCAGGAATATCAGCTCTTTCTGGATAGCTTAAGAAAGTACCTTTCAATTCCTTCGCATTCCACTCTAACCAAGAAAATTTATTTACAGTACGACCTGCAACTGAATTTGTAATGGCCTCAAGCGTTTGAGAACGTTCACGAACTGCTACAACGTCACCAGGACGTAAGCTATATGATGGAATGTTAACAACTTCGCCGTTAACAGTAACATGTTTATGGGATACCAACTGACGAGCAGCGGCACGAGAAGTAGCAATACCTAAACGGTAAACTACGTTGTCCAAGCGAGCTTCTAGTAATTTCAAGAAGATCTCACCTGTAATACCTTGTTTAGAGGAAGCTTTAGCAAATAAGTTTGCGAATTGACGCTCTAATACACCATAAGTGTATTTTGCCTTTTGTTTTTCTAACAACTGAATAGCATATTCAGATTGTTTACCTCTGCGTTTAGAAGCTCCATGTTGTCCAGGAGGGTAATTTTTCTTTTCTAACGCTTTATCTGGGCCGAAGATCGGCTCTCTAAATTTACGGGCAATTTTGGACTTAGGTCCTGTATATCTAGCCATTTTTTTTTACAATTAAAGTATCTATCAGCCTATAGCCAATGAATCTTATCTTTAAATTAATTAAACTCTTCTACGTTTTGGAGGACGACAACCGTTGTGAGGAAGTGGAGTGATATCTTTAATAGTAGTCACATCAATTCCCACAGTTTGTAATGTTCTGATTGCAGATTCGCGACCAGCACCAGGACCTTTTACAAACACTTCAACTTTACGTAGACCCAAGTCGTGTGCAACTTTTCCACAGTCTTGTGCAGCTTGACCAGCAGCATATGGCGTGTTCTTTTTAGAACCACGGAAACCCATTTTACCAGCACTAGACCAAGAAATAGTTTGACCTTGATTATTCGTCAAAGTTACAATGATATTATTAAACGTTGCGTTAATGTGAGCCTGACCTACAGGTTCGATAACAACGATACGCTTTTTTGCAGCTTTTTTAGTTTTAGCCATTTCTTATTTATTATTTAGTAGCTTTTTTCTTGTTTGCAACTGTCTTACGTTTACCTTTACGAGTACGTGAGTTGTTTTTAGTACGTTGACCACGAACTGGTAAATGTTTACGGTGACGCAATCCGCGGTAACAACCGATATCCATTAAACGTTTGATGTTTAATTGAACTTCGGAACGCAATGCTCCTTCAACTTTCAGTTCGTCGTTAATGATAGTACGAATTGCTGCCAATTGGTCATCATTCCATTCTTGTACCTTCACATCTTCGCTGATACCAGCCTTTTCCAAGATATATTCAGCTCTTGTACGACCGATACCAAAAATATAGGTAAGGCCGATCACACCTCTTTTGTTTTTAGGTAAATCAATACCTGCTATCCTTGCCATATAATATTAAGCTATTATTTTTTTAATGAATTAACCCTGACGTTGTTTAAACTTAGGATTCTTTTTGTTGATTACAAAAACTTTACCTTTGCGACGGATGATCTTACAGTCCGCGCTACGTTTTTTTATTGATGCTCTTACTTTCATGATATTTATTTTTTCAAAAGCTTGTGCTAATACAAGGGCTTACTGCTATTTGTAGCGATAAGTAATCCTTCCTTTAGTCAAATCATACGGAGACATTTCCAATTTAACTTTATCACCAGGTAAAATTTTGATATAGTGCATACGCATTTTACCAGAAATATGGGCAATGATTTCATGTCCATTTTCCAACTCTACCCTAAACATAGCATTAGAAAGTGCCTCTCTAATTATACCGTCTTGTTCTATTGAGGCTTGTTTAGCCATATATTCTCGATTAAATTTAATTTAAAAGCCTGCGAACAGGAGTGCAAAGATAAATAAAATAATTGAAAACCAATTACTTTTTACCCAAAACTTTCTCAACATGTTCGAATGTCAGCAACACATCGGGTTCTCCTTTTCGGATTGCAACCATTTGTTCAAAGTGCGCTGATAATTTTCCATCCACTGTACTTACTGTCCAACCATCGTCCCAAAAACGAACCCCAGCACGCCCTGCGTTGATCATCGGTTCGATACAAATGACCAAACCTTCTTCCAGTTTTGGGCCAGCACCTCGTTTCCCATAATTAGGAACCTCAGGTTTTTCGTGTAAGTGGTAACCTACACCATGTCCTACCAGTTCCCGAACAATTCCGAATCCGAATTTGCTCACATATTCCTGGACAGCCGAAGAAATATCTCCAACACGCTTACCAGCAACAGCCTGCTCAACACCTTTGTACAATGATTCCTTTGTTACATCCAACAACAATTGTGCTTCCTCAGATATTTCACCTACACCAAAGGTATAAGCAGAGTCACTGATAAAACCGTTCAAATTAACACCTCCATCGACTGAAACAAGATCTCCGTCTTTAATTTCGTAATCGCTGGGAAAACCGTGTACAATTTGATCGTTGACAGATATACACAAAGAATATGGAAATCCCTGATAATTTAAGAACGCTGGCGTCCCTCCATTATCATGAATATACTCATAAGCTAATTTATCAAGAGATATAGTCTTTACCCCGGGCTTAATCACTTTTGCGATTTCACCAAGCAATTGCGAAAGAACATCTGCTGACTTTCGCAATTGCTCTATATCTTCTGCTGACTTATAAAATACTTTAGACATCTAAAGAAATTAAATTGCCGAATGATCCATTCCCTCAACAGACGCAGCCGAACGGCCTTTAATACGACCTGTTTTCATTAATCCATCGTAATGACGCATCAACAAATGAGATTCAATCTGTTGCAAAGTATCCAACACCACACCTACTAAAATCAATAAAGACGTACCTCCATAGAAGTGCGCAAATTGATTATTAATACCAAACAAACTTGCAATAGCAGGAAGAATAGCAATGATCGCTAAGAAAATCGCGCCAGGAAATGTAATATTTGATATTACGCGGTCTATAAAATTACTCGTCTCTAATCCCGGTTTAATACCCGGAACAAAACCTCCGTTCTTCTTCATGTCGTCCGACATCTGTTGAGGATTCACCATGATTGCTGTATAGAAAAACGTAAATGCGATAATTAACACCGCAAATGTTACGTTATACGCTACAGAAGTATAGTTACTCAACGAAGTCAAAAACTCCGATTGAAGATTTGGGAAGAACTGCCCCAAACTCATCGGCACAAACATAATTGCCTGCGCAAAAATGATAGGCATTACACCTGCAGCATTTACCTTTAAAGGAATATACTGACGCACCCCACCGACTTGCTTGTTTCCAACAATTTTCTTCGCATATTGCACAGGGATTTTACGAACCCCCTGTACGATCAAGATCGTAAAGATCACAACAAAGAACAAAGCCACAAATTCGAGCAACAATGGAATTGGACCACCACCACCTTTCGCCATTCTCGAAACCCATTCCGCAGTGATACCACTTGGCAATTGAGCGATAATACCAGTCATGATGATCAAAGAAATACCATTACCGATACCTTTATCTGTAATTTTTTCCCCTAACCACATCACAAATAAAGTACCGCCTGTCAAAACTACTGCAGTAAGAATAGTGAACAATGGATCTGCAATTGTCTTAGCACTTGGCTCGATCTGAGTACGCACATAGGCAAAAGCTTGAAGCAAAGTAATCCCTAAAGTTAAATAGCGAGTAATTTGGTTCATTTTTTGACGACCACTTTCCCCTTCTTTCTGCATCTTTTGGAAATAAGGAACCGCGATGCCCAGCAATTGAACAACAATGGATGCCGAAATATATGGCATTACCCCTAAAGCAAAGATAGCTGAACGGGAGAATGAACCACCCGCAAACATATCCAGTAAGCCCAATAAACCCTCTTTCTGACCAGAAGCCAGCGCATGAGGATTTACACCTGGTAATACCACGTGACATCCAATACGGTAAATCAAAAGAAAAAGTAAGGTATTTAGAATACGCGTACGTAAATCATCGATTTTCCAAATATTGGTTAAGGTTGTGATTAGTTTCTTCATTTATTAAATTTTAACGATAGAACCGCCTGCAGCTTCAATAGCTTTTTGAGCAGAAGCAGTAAACGCGTGCGCTGTTACTTCAACTTTAGCTTTCAACTCACCGCGACCCAAGATTTTAACTTTGTCATTTTTAGACACTAAACCATGAGCTTTCAATGCGTCGAAATCTACAGCTGTCAAATTGTATTTCTCGATCAACGCTTGTAAAGTATCTAAGTTTACACCATTATACTCAACACGGTTGATGTTTTTGAAACCAAATTTAGGCACACGGCGTTGCAAAGGCATTTGACCACCTTCGAAACCGATTTTCGTAGAGTGACCTGAACGAGAACCAGCACCTTTGTGACCACGTGTTGAAGTACCACCACGACCAGAACCAGTACCACGGCCAATACGTTTGCTACTTTTTACTGCACCTTTTGCAGGTTTTAAATTACTTAAGTTCATTTTTAAACTAAATTGTGCTAGCCCTTCGCTCTCACTAAACAGGTACTAGCGATTAAAAAATAATNNATATTAAATAGTTTCGATAGCTACTAAATGGTTTACTTTACGTACCATTCCAATAATTGATGGAGTAGCTTCAACTTCTACTGAGTGGTTGATTCTTTTCAAACCTAATGCCTCAATAGTTTTCTTTTGGCGCTCGCTTCTGTCGATAACGCTCTTTATCTGGGTGATTTTGATTTTTGCCATGATAATTAACCGTTAAATACTTTGTTCAAATCGACACCGCGGTGTTGTGCTACTGTATATGCATCACGCATATCTGATAAAGCTGCTACAGTTGCTTTTACCACGTTGTGCGGGTTAGAAGAACCTAATGATTTAGCCAATACATCTTTGATACCAGCAGACTCCAATACTGCACGCATTGCACCACCAGCCAAAACTCCTGTACCACCTACTGCTGGTTTAATCAAAACTGAACCACCAGAATATTTACCATATTGTGCGTGAGGAACAGTACCTTTGATAATAGGAACTTTTACCAAGTTTTTCTTTGCGTCATCGATACCTTTAGTGATTGCTTCAGTTACTTCTTTAGCTTTACCTAAACCATAACCAACAATACCGTTTTCATCACCTACTACAACAATTGCAGAGAAGCTGAAAGTACGACCACCTTTAGTAACTTTTGCTACACGTTGGATACTTACTAAGCGATCTTTTAATTCAATTTCGCTTGATTTTACTCTTTTTATATTGCTTAATGCCATTTTTTTCTATGATTAAAAGTCTAAACCGCCTTCGCGAGCACCTTCAGCCAAAGATTTGATACGGCCATGGTATAAGTACCCATTACGGTCAAAAACTACTTTATTAATACCTGCTGCTACTGCTTTTTCAGCAACCAATTTACCGACAGCTTTAGATTGTTCCACTTTGTTACCTGATGCAGCAAATTCTTTTGATAAGCTAGATGCAGCAACTAATGTTTTACCTGCATTGTCATCGATGATTTGCGCATAGATACCTTTGTTACTTCTAAAAACCGATAAACGTGGACGTTCAGACGTTCCAGCAAGGTTTTTTCTGATTCCTTTTTTGATTCTCTCTCTACGAGATGCTTTTTGTCCTGCCATGATTATTATTTTTTAGCTGATTTACCTGCTTTTCTTCTCAATACTTCACCTGCAAACTTAACACCTTTTCCTTTGTAAGGTTCTGGTTTACGGAAGCCACGGATTTTAGCCGCTACTTGTCCGATCAATTGTTTATCGGCACACTCTAAAGTGATTGTAGGGTTTTTACCTTTTTCAGCAGTAGTTAATACTTTAACTTCGTTTGGCAATACAAAAACAATCTGGTGAGAGAAACCTAAAGTTAACTCTAATACGTTACCAGTACTTGAAGCACGGTAACCTACACCGACTAACTCTTGCGTAGTTTTGTAACCTTCAGTCACACCGTGAACCATGTTAGCCAACAGGGAGCGGTATAGACCGTGTAATGCTTTGTGTTTCTTTTGATCAGTTGGACGTGTTACAACGATATTGCCTTCTTCTTGAGCAATCGTGATGTCACGGTCAACTTGTTGTGTTAATTCGCCTTTAGGACCTTTTACTGAAACTAAGTTTTTGTCCGAAATAGTAACAGTTACCCCAGCAGGGATAGCGATAGGCGCTTTTCCAATTCTTGACATTTCTTTGTGCTTTTACCTAGATTAATAAACGTAACATAAAACTTCACCACCAACATTTTGAAGTCTAGCTTCTTTATCTGTCATTACACCTTTAGATGTTGACAAGATAGCAATACCTAAACCATTCAAAACACGGGGCATAGTATCAACGCTTGCATACTTTCTTAAACCAGGTTTACTCACACGTGTCAACGTACGAATAGCCGGAATTTTGCTAATTGGGTTATATTTCAATGCGATTTTGATCGTACCCTGTACGCCATTCTCATCAAATTTGTAATTAGCAATGTAACCTTTATCAAAAAGAACTTTAGTGATTTCTTTTTTTAGGTTCGATGCAGGAATTTCAACAACCCTGTGGTTGGCCTTGATGGCATTCCTTACTCGTGTAAGGTAATCCGCAATTGGATCTGTAGTCATTATATATGAAAATTTGTGACAGCGGTTTCCCTCCCAACCGTTGGTATGGGACCTTCTATCTGTTAAACGATTTTAAAATGCAAAAAACCCGGCAATCCTAAGTTGAATTGCCCGGGCAAAATTAAGTATTTTTTTTTAATTACCAAGAAGCTTTTTTCACCCCTGGGATTTTGCCATCTAAAGCCATCTCACGGAATGTTACACGAGAGATACCGAATTGACGCATATATCCTTTAGGACGGCCAGTCAATTTACAACGATTGTGTAAACGTACTGGAGAAGCATTTTTAGGCAATTTATCTAATGCAGCGTAATCGCCAGCAGCTTTTAATTCTGCACGTTTTGCTGCATATTTAGCTACCAATTTAGCGCGTTTTACTTCGCGTGCTTTTAATCCTTCTTTAGCCATTGTTATTAGTATTTTGATTTTTAAATGGTAAACCGAATTGTTTCAACAATTCTAAAGCCTCGACATCATTTTGAGCAGAAGTCACGAAAGTGATATCCATACCTTGGATCTTGTTGATTTTGTCAATGTTGATCTCAGGGAAAATGATCTGTTCAGTGATACCTAAGTTGTAGTTACCACGTCCGTCAAAGCCTTTATCGTTAATACCGCGGAAGTCACGAATACGTGGAAGCGATACGGCTACCAAACGATCCAAGAACTCAAACATATTGTTGTCACGCAAAGTAACACGTGCCCCTACAGGCATACCTTTACGTAATTTAAAGTTCGAGATATCTTTTTTCGATTTTGTAGCGACAGCTTGTTGACCTGTAATTAAAGTCAACTCAGCGATAGCGTTATCGATTAATTTTTTGTCAGCTGTTGCAGCTCCTACGCCTTGTGAAACAACGATTTTCTCAAGTTTAGGAACCTGCATAATACTTTTATACTGAAATTTTTCTTGAAGTGCTTTACGGATTTCCTCCGCATATTTCACTTTTAATCTTGGTACGTAAGTCATTATTTAATTTCCTCCCCTGATTTTTTAGCGTAACGAACTAATTTACCATCTGCGTTTAACTTACGACCTACACGTGTAGTTGCACCCGTTTTAGGATCGATAACAGCTAAATTAGAGATGTGAATACCAGCTTCCTTCTCAATGATACCACCATTAGGATTAGCTGCACTTGGTTTAGTGTGTTTTTTCACGATGTTAGCGCCCTCAACGATAGCTCTATTTTTATCCACTAAAACAGTTAATACTTTTCCTTGAACACCTTTAGAGTTACCAGCGATAACTTTCACTAAATCACCTTTTTTAATTTTGATTTTGTGCGTAGTTGTTTTTGTTTTCTGTGCCATAATTATAAAACCTCCGGTGCTAATGATACAATTTTCATGAACTGTTTCTCACGCAACTCTCTAGCCACAGGGCCAAAGATACGTGTACCACGTGGTTCATCATTATTATTTAATAATACAGCGGCGTTGTCATCGAAACGGATATATGAACCATCTTTACGACGGATTTCCTTTTTCGTTCTAACGACTACTGCTTTAGAAACGGAACCTTTTTTCACGTTTCCTGAAGGCATAGCGCTTTTCACCGATACAACAATCTTATCTCCGATTGATGCATAACGCTTGCGCGTACCGCCCAATACACGGATTACTAAAACTTGTTTAGCACCGCTATTGTCAGCTACATTAAGTCTTGATTCTTGTTGTACCATGTTATTTAGCTCTTTCTATAATTTCAACTAATCTCCAGTTTTTTGTTTTACTCAGCGGACGAGTTTCCATAATTAATACCGTATCGCCGATACCGCAGGTATTAGTTTCGTCATGAGCTTTAAATTTAGTAGTTTTTTTAACGAACTTACCATAGATCGGGTGTTTCACTTTACGCTCCACTGATACCACGATAGATTTGTCCATCTTGTTGCTAACTACTAAGCCGATTCTTGTTTTTCTTAAATTTCTTTCCATTTCGACTTTAAATTTATGCCTCAGAGGCTGTTTCATTTTTAGCTGCAGCTTTGCGTGCACTGATCTCTGTACTGATACGAGCGATAGTTCTGCGTGCTGCTTTGATCACGTTAGGGTTCTCAATAGCTGAAACAGCATGTGCAAATTTCAATTTTGTAAGGGCTGTTTTCTCTTCTACAAGACGAGCTTTTAAGTCCTCATTAGATAATTCTAAAATTTCTGAATTTTTCATGTTTTTTCAGTTGTTATTTGGGTTATCATCGGTTTATATATAGCGTTAGGGGTAACGGCCCTAACGCTTAAATGATGACATTACCAAGATTTTATGCTTCAACGTAGTCTCTACGAATCACAAACTTAGTTTGAACCGGAAGTTTTTGAGCGGCAAGGCGTAAAGCTTCTTTGGCAATTTCCAAAGGCACACCTTCTGCTTCAAATAACATACGGCCTGGGCGTACTACTGCTACCCAGTATTCTGGAGCACCCTTACCTTTACCCATACGTACCTCTGCAGGTTTTTTCGTAACCGGTTTGTCAGGGAAAATACGAATCCAAACTTGACCTTCACGTTTCATATAACGTGTAACCGCAATACGAGCTGCCTCGATTTGACGACTAGTGATCCATGCTTGCTCCATTGTTTTGATACCGAAAGAACCGAAAGCTAACTCCGCTCCACGAGAAGCGTTACCTTTCATGCGGCCTTTCTGCATCTTTCTGAACTTCGTTCTTTTTGGCTGTAACATGTTCGTATACTTTTTAAATCTGCTTCTTCAGCAGGTTTTTGTTGTAATCTAAATAAANNATGTTTGGAGATAAGTCACGTTTACCGTAAACCTCACCTTTACAGATCCAAACTTTGATACCAATTTTACCGTATGTAGTCAATGCTTCAGCTAAAGCGTAGTCGATATCAGCACGCAATGTGTGCAAAGGAGTTCTTCCTTCTTTGTATTGTTCAGTACGCGCCATTTCAGCACCGCCTAAACGACCAGAACACATGATTTTGATACCTTCTGCACCCATACGCATGGTAGAAGCGATTGAAGTTTTCATTGCACGACGGAATGAAATACGTGCCTCTAATTGTTTAGCGACACCTTCTGCTACTAACTTAGCATCTAACTCAGGGCGTTTGATCTCGAAAATGTTGATTTGAACATCCTTTTTAGTCAGTTTCTTCAACTCTTCTTTGATCTTGTCAACTTCTTGACCACCTTTTCCGATAACGATACCTGGACGAGCAGTGTGAATTGTAACAGTGATACGTTTTAACGTTCTTTCGATAACAACTTTAGCTACACCACCTTTTGCGATACGAACAGAAAGATATTTTCTGATTTTTTCGTCTTCAACTAATTTATCGGAATAGTTTTTACCTCCGAACCAGTTAGAATCCCAACCTTTGATGATTCCTAATCTGCTACCTATTGGATTTGCTTTTTGTCCCATTTCTCAATAAATTAGTTTTGTTCAACGTTTAATTTGCTATCAACTACCAACGTAACGTGATTTGAACGTTTACGAACTCTGTATCCGCGACCTTGAGGAGCCGGACGTAATCTTTTCAATTGACGACCACCACCTACTGATACTTCTTTTACAATTAGTTCGCTTTCTTCCACTGATTTACCTTCGTTTTTGGCTTCCCAGTTTTTGATTGCAGATAATAATAATTTTTCTACACGAGCAGCAGCTTCTTTACTTGAGTGTTTTAAAATGTATAATGCATTTTCAACACGTTGACCACGAATTAAATCTACCACTAAGCGCATCTTACGAGGCGAAGTCGGGCAGTTCAATAATTTGGCATCCGAAGCTCCTCCTTTTTGAGCTTTCTCTTGCTCTTTGCGTTGTCTAATTAAGACAGACTTTTTAAGTTTTTTTGTTGCTTCCATTACCTATTATTTTTTCTTTTCTGCGTGGCCTCTGAATGTACGCGTAGGAGCGAATTCACCAAGCTTGTGACCTACCATATTCTCTGTTACATAAACAGGGATAAATTTATTCCCGTTGTGCACTGCGAAGGTATGGCCAACAAAATCAGGGGAAATCATTGATCTACGAGACCATGTTTTGATAACTGACTTTTTGTTAGTTTCATTCATAGAAAGAACTTTTCTCTCTAAGTTGTGATCGATATAAGGACCTTTTTTAATTGAACGAGCCATTATTTTTTCCTTCTCTCAATGATGTAACGATTCGATGTTTTCTTCTTGTAACGTGTTTTGAAGCCTTTAGCTAATACACCTGTACGTGAGCGTGGGTGACCTCCTGAAGTACGGCCTTCACCACCACCCATAGGGTGATCTACTGGGTTCATCGCAACACCACGAACTCTTGGACGACGACCTAACCAACGTTTGCGACCTGCTTTACCTAACACTTGGTTAGATCTTTCATGGTTCGATACTGAACCAATCGTAGCAACACAAGTCAATAAGATCATACGTGTTTCGCTCGAAGGCAATTTGATGATGGCATATTTACCATCACGAGCAGACAATTGAGCATAAGTACCAGCCGAACGAGCAATTGAACCACCTTGACCAGGATTTAATTCAATGTTGTGGATGATAGAACCCAATGGAATGTTTGCTAATGGTAATGTATTACCAACTTCTGGGGCAACTTTATCACCTGCTATTACAGTTTGACCAACTACTAAACCAGCTGGAGCAAGAATGTAACGTTTTTCACCATCTGCATAATGCAACAATGCAATACGAGCCGTACGATTTGGATCGTACTCAATAGTAGCTACTTTTGCAGGGATATCTTTTTTATCGCGTTTGAAATCAATTAATCGGTATACTTTTTTATGTCCCCCACCGAGATAACGCATAGTCATTTTACCGGAGTTATTACGACCGCCTGATTTCTTGTTGATTTTAACTACTAACGATTTTTCAGGAACGTTTGTAGTAACATCAGAGTAGTCTGCGCCTACTCTAAAACGAGTACCAGGGGTTACCGGTTTGAATCTTTTAACTGCCATTTTTTATTATATAGTACTGTAAAAGTCAATAGTTTCGCCGTCTTTAATAGTAATGACAGCCTTTTTATACTTAGGAGCTCTACCAGATACGAAACCTGCTTTTGTGTAACGGCTTTTTGCTTTACCAGCTACTACTGCAGTGTTTACAGCAAGAACTGTAACACCAAACATAGCCTCAACAGCTGCTTTGATCTGGATTTTGTTTGCTCTGTGATCTACTTTGAAAGCGTAACGGTTTAATTTTTCCGTTAACAAAGAAGCTTTCTCAGTCAAGATAGGTTTTTTAATAATTTCCATATTACTTAGCTAATGCTTCCTCCAAAGATTTAACAGAATCTGTTGTCAACAATAATTTTGTTGCGTTCAATACATCATATGTATTTAAATCAGATGCAACAATAACTTTTGCTTTTTTCAAGTTTCTGCTTGATTTATAAACAATTTCATCGTAAGCTGGCAATACCAACAATGTTTTCTCATCAGCTACATTCAACGCATCGATTAAAGCAACATAGTTTTTAGTTTTGATAGCATCGAATTTCACTTCGTCCAATACCACAATGTTATTATCTTTTGCTTTGTAAGACAACGCTGATTTACGTGCTACTTGTTTCAATTTCTTGTTCAATTTGAACGAGTAGTCACGAGGTTGAGGACCGAATACACGACCACCACCATTAAACAATGGAGATTTGATAGAACCCGCACGAGCACCACCAGTACCTTTTTGTTTGTGTAATTTACGAGTAGAACCCGCGATTTCGTTACGTTGTTTAGATTTGTGAGTTCCTTGGCGTTGGTTCGCTAAGTATTGTTTCACATCCAAATAGATCGCATGATCGTTAGGCTCTAACCCAAATACCGACTCAGGAAGTTGCACCTTGGCACCTGTTTCTTTACCTGATAAATTTAAAACTTTAACTTCCATCTCTACTATTTGTCTACGATTACATAAGAACCTTTAGCTCCTGGAATGGAACCACTAACAACGATAAGGTTTTGCTCAGCGTAAACTTTCAACACCTGTAAGTTTTGAACTTTAACTCTGTCACCACCTGTACGACCTGCCATGCGCATACCTTTGAATACGCGTGAAGGCCATGATGAAGCACCTAATGAACCTGGAGCACGTAATCTGTTGTGCTGACCGTGAGTCGCACCACCTACACCACCAAATCCATGACGTTTCATTACACCTTGGAAACCTTTACCTTTTGAAGTACCGACTACATCTACGTACTCGCCTTCTTCAAAAAGAGTAACGTCAACTACGTCACCAAGTTGTTTTGCATCTGGGAAAGTTTTAAACTCTACCAACTTACGCTTAGGCGTTGTATTTGCTTTCGCAAAGTGCCCTTTCAAAGGAGCTGTCGTGTTTTTCTCCTTAGCTTCGTCGAAACCAAGTTGAATTGCCGAGTAGCCATCCTTTTCTTCCGTACGTATCTGCGTAACCACGCACGGCCCGGCCTGAATCACTGTACAAGGAATATTTTTCCCATCAGCGTTAAACAGGCTCGTCATTCCTACTTTTTTTCCAATAATACCTGACATGTTGTAAATTAATTAATTAAAAGTCCTTCGAAGCAGTAGGGCTTCGCTCAAGACATACTTTCCCCTTTAAGGGATTGCAAAGTTACAAACATTTTTATAACTGTCAAATAATTAATGAATTATTTTTTTTATTTTATCCTGTAGCAGGAAAACTGCCTTAACCCCTCCTGCCCCCCTTCGCCTATCAACAAGAATCACAAGGTTCGAAGAAAAAGAAATAAAAAAAATGAGTTTCAAAATTTATACTGCCATACAGTTGTCATTGGGCCACCTAAATTTGTGGCATATTACAACGCAAGAGGCGATGTAAATTTTTAAATTTTAAATACGAAAAAATGAGTACAGCGATCATTTCGAAACAAGAATTACTTGAACACTGGTTGGGCCATAGAAAACTGACCCGCCAAACTATTGAAAAATTTCCCGAAGAAGAATTGTTCAATTATAAAGTAGAAGGCATGCGAACTTTTGCGGATATGCTGAAAGAATTATTGGCAATTGCCGTTCCCGGCCTACAGGAGATCGTAGATAACAAAAGTGGTGAGCTAAACGAAAATTTCAGCTATTCAACAAAAGCCCAGCTTTTACAAGCGTGGGACGAGGCAACTCCAATACTCATCGATCTATTTAACAAGATCTCGGAAGAACGCTTTGCTGAGGAATTCAATTTGTTTGGACAGTACAAATCGCCGGTCGTCCACAGCATTCTTTATTTTATAGATAATGAAATCCATCACCGCGGGCAGGGATTTGTCTACCTGCGCTTGCTCGGCATTCAACCACCGTTTTTTTGGGAAAGGGGATAATTTCGGGCATACCCCGATCAGAATACTTGCTTGGATTCAACAGGGAGAACCTAGCAAGTATTCTTTCCCACTTCAATACAGCTGAAGCCTGCCTGCACCTTGTCATGATTAAGCTGTTCTAAAGCTGATGACAGCAATCGTTTTACCACTCCTTTCAACGACTCGGGCTCGATAATATTTCCTTTGTCAGCAAACATCAAATACCAACGTGCAAATCCATTTTCCATATTTACACATTCAAAATGCATTTCAACATAATCGTCCGCAATCACTTCCTGCTGAAAGCCGAAATAATGACGGTCCCATTCCATATACCTTGCCATTTCCTTATCCACCCGTACCACGACTTTAGTTGTCGGATCTTCATGTCGTTTGTTGAGAAAGAAAGATAGCTCAGGATGTTCTTTTCCAAAATCATCTGTAAGTATTCGGATATTATTTATACGGTCCAATCGAAATTGCCTATAATCCTTTCGTAGTTTACAGAATGCGAGGATATACCAGAATTTACTTTCAACAAAGATACCAACAGCTTCAATTTCCCTTTTCTCAGGATTTTTGTCCGATGGTTTGGTATAATAAATTTCTACGCACTTTTTTGCAGCGATACTTTCGATCAATATGTTGGTGCCATGGGTCAACTTTTCATTGAACTGATGACGTCCGCCCCGAACGAGAAAATTGTCTCCAACCAGTGCAACTTGCTCCTTTTCGTTTCCTCTTAATATGGCTTTTATTTTCAGCAACGCTGTTGTAAAATGATGCGCAAGATTCCGATCTGTATACTTTTCCACCAGTTTCTCCGCCGCCACAAAACTCAGTGCTTCTTCTTTTGTAAATTGCAAGGGTGGCATTTTATACCCCTCCACTAAAGAGTATCCGCTTCCGGCTTCGCCATAGATTGGAACTCCAGCCTGCATCAAAGAGCGGATATCACGGTAAATCGTACGCTGGCTCACTTCATAGCGTTCTGCCAAAGCTCCCGCTGTCACAACAGGTTTGGCCTGTAGATGCATATAAATAGCGAGTATACGATCAAATCTTTTCTGGATATCCGTCATTTGGATAAAGGTACGAGTTATTCTATTTTCTTTAACTAATATAAAGATATGTTTTCACAGGTATAGCGCTGAATACTTTTTCAATTCATCACTCAAATCTCGCACAAATTCCCTTGAATTAACAACGAACCCAACCTTGGAATCGATATCTCTGGCCTTCATCTATATAGTCGCCGTCTCATTGACATCTGTATTAAATCTGAAGCAGGCACCTTACTTTTAGTTAACCAATCCAATAAAGAAGGAGTTGCTAAGGGGGATGAGTTCCTGCTGCGCAATTGGAGCTACTACGGGTTGATCAAATAATCAAATACAAGGCCAGCATGGCTGGCATAAACGTTATCGTTGAATAATTCAAAAATGGCAAAGCTTTACATCATAAAGCCTTGCCATTAAACTTATCTTTAAGCATAACACTTTATCTTTAAGCATAACACTTTTCTAATCCAGCTTATGTATTCCGTCGAAAACAATTATATAACCCCACAATAAATGGAATTCGAAAAGTCGTCTTGGAGTGTATCCCATACACCGACATAAACATGGCAATCGAATGCTTTCTTGCTTATCCCCTCAACTTCAAATGAGCAGGAACCCTGATTTACATTGGCAATAGATATTTTCAACCGCGACTCGCCCTCTATGTCTATCAATCCCACATTGATTTTATATATACTACTTCTATATTCATCATCTACAGTCCAGCTAAGATCAATCCGATCGCCATCCAAACTTACTTGACAGTTAGCTAATGGGTTAAGCGGACCTGAAAACAGGAGGAGCTTTTCAGGATTCACAAAAGGCTTATTATCTTCACCTAATTCAAGAGTTTCTTTAAAAATGTGGCGCTGCGCCAATTGGAAAGCTCCTACACGACTTCCTTTTGTCGCGAGTGATTGATAACCAAACTCTAGAATTACTTTATTGGCGCCAGCAAACTTACCTGCAACTTTTTGTTTTTCTCTATTTAAAAGTTCGGCCTCGCTCGGCGGAGACGTTCGTTTTTTTCTTTTGCCGCCACGTACGACATTTTGGCCTTTCAATAGATAAGCACTCACCGAACCAAATTTCCCAACAATAGCACCGTTCGGACCATTTTGTAAAATTGCCATAAGATTTTTCTCCTTTTGTCTATAATTGATGGTATATAACTTATTACTAATATAACATCAAATTCCCCATTAAAAGAGGAGTAACACTACTTTTACAAAGTATTAACAGGGGGTTAACAGAGGTAATACCCCTGTTAACCCCCTGTTATCCCCCTGTTAACCCTCTATAAATCCCTTGTCAATATAGGTATTGGTGTTAAATTGGTAGTTATTTGAGCGCACGAGATGGATGTACGAGATAAGTACTTCACTTTCCACAGAATGTTAACAACTTTATTGAAAACTCAAGAATCCTCTCGTCAGGGCTTGATAACCTTCTCTCCACGGAGCAATCGGTCATACCGCACCAATGCCTCCACATAGTAGTAATCGGCATAGGTTAACGGAACATCAACTTCTGTTTTATGTGGGATAGAACCGACACTATGTTTTAAAATATACCCTCCGGCTTCTTTGAAATCTGCTTTATAAGGTTTAGCAGAAAGCGACCGCAGCATTTGTTCAGCCTTTGAGATATAGAGCTGGCTCTCACTACCTGTTGTGTATTGTGCCAGTTCCAGCAAAGCCGAAGCGGTCACCGAAGCGGTCGATACATCGCGAAGGTCTTTCTGGCTATAATATTTACTATCCGGAGTAAGCTTGTTCTGGTCCATATCCCAATAAGGTATGAGATCTTTCGGAAGATTGGGATGATTCAGGTAAAACTGTGCAATATGCCGCGCGTGCTCCAAATATCTCCTGTCGCCCGTCTCGCGGTACATCATCGTATAACCATAAAGCCCCCAGGATTGCCCTCTGGCCCATGCAGACTCATCAAAAGCTCCTTGCGCAGTCTTTCTCGAAATAATACTTCCATCTTGCGGATTGTAATCCACGACATGGTAGGAACTATAATCTTTTCGGTAATGGTTGACCATCGTTGTATTGGCATGCTGCACCGCAATATCCCGATAACGCTGATCACCTGTCATCTTGGAAACTTCCGTCAAAAATTCCAGGTTCATCATGTTGTCGATGATCACCGGATAGGTCCAAGACTGGCCATCCCAGTTTTTGCCACCGTCCCATGAACGAATCGTTTTCGGTGCTTCATGGAAACGTGTTGCCAACGACGCTGCACCAGTACTTAAAATTCCTTTATAGGACACCGAATCACCCGTCAAGCGCAATGCATTCCCAAAGCTACAATACAACATGAAGCCCAAATCATGTGTTCCTTTGTTATATTTTTCTTTCTCCAGTTGCTTCAGTTTACTTTTGGCTTCCGTCAAAAGCTTTTCATCCTTGGTATACTCGTATAGATAAAGCACTGTACCGGGATAAAAGCCAGAACACCACCAGCTCGAACCCCAATTTACATATTTGCCATCTTTATAGGTTGTAGGCATATCCGATTCACCGATCGATGCTGCGAGGTAGGCGATTTGTTTGTGTGCATCTTCTAAATTGAAGCGGACAAATTCTTTGTCGAGTCCCAATTTCATCGGCGTCAAGTTCCGCTGACTGGAACAGGAGAATCCCTGCATTCCTAGCCCAATTATCAAAGCCCCCGTAATATAGTGTTGTATCTTCATTTCATCCAGTCCTTAATCTTTTGCTTTTTATTCTTTTTTCGTTTTAATAACTTACATAATAGTCTTTGGGAAAATGCTCTGCCTTCCAGCATTTTTGGGAAGTCCATGGTTGTGGAGCACAGGTCCAGAATTCATCCTCTGCCGGTAACCCCAAGGGCAGGAAAGAAAGGGAGGCCACATACATTGAACCTGCATTTGTATAGTAATCTGCGAGATTGGATTGTTTATCACCTACCACTCCCATACGCAGCCATCCCGAGGGCGCAAAGGTTTTGTCAATATAAATATGACGGAGTATCGTGGTTAATGCAGCCCTGACCTGTCCTTTCGAAATGTCTTCGGGCAACTTATTTTCCAAAGCAACTGTTGCCAGCGGCTGGAATGCGGCATTCTTATACGTTGAAGAACGCCCAACAACGACATAATGGCCTTCCGGCGATATCATGCGTTCCAGATGATGCGCATAGCGCTGCATGCGTTTATAGGCCCGCTCATACATCTCCTTGTATTTTCCACCAGCTGGGATATTATGACGCAGCGACTCCACCTGCATACAATGGATCACATAACCATTGTAGTGGTCAAAACTAAAATGAGCACCATCACTATACCAGCCATCTCCCACATACCATTCCTGATCAAATTTATTGACCGCATAATCGATCTTTTCCCGTACACATTCCTCTCCTATGCTGTAAAGAAACGTTTCTGTCATTGCGGCAAACAGCAGCCAATTGCTCTCATTCGGCTTAATCTTGCGCAATAGTTTGAACTCTTCAACGACTCTTTTTTTAGTCACTTGGTTTAATGGTTCCCATAAAGCTTTTGGAGCCCTCAAAAAAGCCTGTGCAAGATGCGCTGCATCCACAAGAGTCTGAGAGGAAGGTCCTCGCCAAGTAAAATAATCCGGAGATTTGGGGTCTACCCCATATTGTATACCGAGCAGCGCCTGTTCTCTTAATTTTTTTCGCAGTTTCCCTTCCTCAGTTAGGTCATCCGGTAGGGCCAACCAAGGTGCCATTCCGGCCAACAAGCGCCCGAAGGCTTCCAGATATCCCACTCCGGGATCCCTGCTATCAAAAGTTGGACTTACCTCCATCGGCATATTTTTACGCCACTGTTGTTTACTAATATTGCTCAATATGGGGGCTGCCATCTTATGTAAGATAGATACCCAATAAGCCCGGTCATTTTCAATAAAATTTCTTTTATCGTCTAAATTGTCTGCCTTTGCTTCCATTGGTAAAGACGCCGTTAATACGCCTACTCCAGCTCCGCCTAACAATTTTAATAAGGATCTTCTCTTCATCGATAAGGGTTTATAAATTAAAAATATCTATTGTACATAAAAATACTAGCCGAAGTAAACCAATCGCTCCAGCAAACGGCTGCATGAGCGATTGATAACAAACTTCCTCCTTAATAAATCCATCCTGGTGTCGGTTTCAGATTTCTATTTAATTCTATTTCAGCCTTTGGAACTGGCCAAGTGTACCATTGATCACCTATCC
Source organism: Sphingobacterium sp. UBA1498 (assembly GCF_002325125.1). NCBI lineage: Bacteria > Pseudomonadati > Bacteroidota > Sphingobacteriia > Sphingobacteriales > Sphingobacteriaceae > Sphingobacterium > Sphingobacterium sp. UBA1498. The sequence goes on along the minus strand of NZ_DCRG01000009.1, from coordinate 21,840 downwards.
ATTCATAAGTAGTACCTCCAGTGTTCTCACTACCTCCCCACGCATGTTGCGAAAATTTCTGATCAAACTTTGTCTCTTTCAGCGTCTTCCAACGCATTTCATCAAAAAAGTTAACGCCCTCCCCAATTAATTCACGACGTCGTTCATCTCGTACATAATTACGTGCATTAGTTTGGTTTGAAAAAGAAGAAGCCATTGTTGGAATTCCAACTCGATCCCTGACTTGTTTTACTTTTGCCATAGCACCAGATAGATCATTCATCTCTACTAAGGCCTCTGCCCACATCAACAAAACATCGGCATAACGAATAATAGGCTCGTCTACCGGATTTTGCTCACGACGGGCATATTCTAATCCTTCGCCCACAAACTTACGATGGATATACTTAAACTCGGCCTGTGCATTTGCACTTCCCGAAGTATAATAAGTGCTGGGCAAACTACTATTCAAATTGGGTTCAGCTCCAGATTGGTCTACATAATACTTACCAGTGACGGGGAATCGATAGGTATACACACCTGCAGCAGTAGAATTGCTATTTACGCCTTGAAAAGATGCATAAGGTGTCAAGACATTATAAGCTAACCTTGGGTCTCTATTTGCGTAGGCTGCTTTCAGTCGCGCCTCATTACCTTCTGGCAGATAAAATGCCCGCGCAGTACTATTCAATTTATTTAATTCCGTATTGATTACTGTGGTCACTGTTGGGTGAACATCATTTCCATTAACTTTTTGATCTCGTATAAAAAAGACTTTTCTATTGGGAGCGCCTAAAGCATTTACTGTATTCCATTCAGGAATGTAATCCGACCAACTAAACGGACGGACAGTAGTTCCGTCAATAATTTCCTCATATAAATTGACCAAAGCTGGAGTTACTTGTAAATCTGTCCAACATCCTCGACTATCTTTTGCTCCCTGTTGAAACGCCGCTGTGTATTTCTGCACAGCTGAACCATATCCCGATGGTTCCTCAATATACTGAACGCTCAAAATCATCTCTTCACAACGTTCATTGGCAACTTTAAATAATTGCTTATAATTTGAGAAGAGTTTGTAGCCGCTCTCTCCGACTTTCGCAAAATCAGCAACTGCCTGATCGTATTTCTTGGTCATAAGATAAGCACGGCCACGTAGCGCATAAGCCGCACCTTTACTCACGCGTCCTTCACCTTGAATTTGGTTATTTGGCAATGCGCTCTCATTGATTGCATCAGTCAAATCCTTAATAATAAGCGCCCAAACCTCTTCTTCTGAACTCTGTCCTTTGTTACCTTCTGCTGGACTGATAGGCTCGGTGTAAATAGGAACACCCAAACCATTCCGGCCATACAGTTCATTAAGCCGCATGTAAAAGAATGCCCGCAAGACTTTGCATTCAGCGACCAGCTTATTCTTTTTTTGCTGATCCATCGCTGCATCTGGTATGTGAACTATAGCATCATTAGCGCGATGTACCCCATCATACAACCATTTCCATTGGAATGAAAAATAGGAATTACTTGGATTAACGGCACTGGAAAAAAGGTTGTTTAAATTATATTCCCCTTGTCCAGTCATACCAAAGGCCTCATAAGAGTAATACCCAATATTGGCAGAGGTCCCTACAATTCCATCACTTCTTACCGGACGTTGTAACGAATAATAAACGCCTATTACCCCCTGATCAACCAACGTTTCAGATGACCACATTGTTCCCGACGATATTTTGTCATTAGGTGTAAGGTCCAATATTTTTGTACAAGACGATAAAGAACTTGCTATACCAATTGCTATGACAGATTTTAATATTTTTTTCATCTCTATTTTTATTTTATTTGACTAAACAGCGTTTAAGACGAAGACGTTAGTCTAGTCTTACGCTATTGAAAACTCAAATTAACTCATCCTTCTGTTCGGAGATTAAGTTAAAAAGTTACCGATACCCCAGCGGAATATAGCTTCGCAATCGGATAAACGATCAGTGAACCGCCTAGTTCCGGATCCACTCCCGGAAAATCTTTATGTTTAAAAGTCAACAGGTTTTCTCCTGTTACAAATACCCTTAAGTCCTTAATTTTAGCTTGATTTATCCATTTCTTAGGAAATGTATAGCCTAATTGCAAAGACTTTAACTTTAAATACGAGGTATTGTACAAATAGAATGTATTAGCCTGCATGATTGAACTTGAGGAAAGCAAACGTGGATATTTACCATTGATATTTGCATTTGGATCTGTAGCAGGATCATAATTATCATAATCGCTATTGGCTCTTACGGCATCATAGGAATAGTATTTTGTCCAAGCGTCTGCTGGCAATTGGTCACCTGTATTCGCTAATATTGATCCGTTTGATCCACGCTCATTAATATAATGGTAAGAGCCAACGCGACCAGCCAACAACATATTTAGATCAAATCCTTTGTATGCGGCTGTCAGATTTAGGCCAAACACAAATTTGGCAACAGAAGACTTCCCGGTGAATTCACGGTCATCATCATTACCGTACTTACCATCACCATTCGCATCTGCCATAAGCATTTGTCCATACCAAATATTTGCTGCCCCAGGCCCCACTGAATTGTTATTGAAAGAATAGTTTGCGGCAATCATGGATTTTACCCATTCCAAGTCGGCTTTAGTACGAATCATTCCATCTGTAGGTCCTCCATTGGGATCTACACTTCCATCAGATTTCATATAAGTTCCAGTACCGGCATAAGGCCTCCTCAAAAACCATTCATCAAGCATATGCTGTTCTACACGACGTTCGTTTCCTCCCGTAGATACATCGGCTAAATTCGTATAGCGCCAAGTTGGATTACCCCAAATATCGAGGGTCGATGGATCTTGCTCATACTTTAATGTGCCTTTAAAACCCGAAACTCTGTTCATGTTATAGGAAATATTACCATTTACGCCATACCTAAACTCTCCAATTTTATCGTTCCAACCCAGATTAAGCTCTATCCCTTTATTATTCATTGAAGCAGTATTGGACATCGGCGCATTGATGTTTCCCATTGTCATGTAAATAATCGCTGCAGTTAAGATATCAGAAGTCTTTCGGGAATACATATCGGCCTCGACACTCAAACGACGATCCAAGAAACTGGCCTCTAACCCCAAATTATAGGTGGTCAGTTTTTCCCATGATAAACTCAGATTCTGAATGGTTTGTTGAATCACACCATTTGCAACCGACTCGTTGAATACATTATTCACTTTCTGATAAAGAGTCTGCCAGTCGTAATTCCCACTTATCGTGTTTCCTAAAGTTCCATAGGACCCTCTAAGCTTTAAGTAGTTAACCGTTGTTTTGGCTGGATCAAAAAAACGTTCGTTACTGATAACCCAACCCGCCGAGAAAGAAGGAAAAAATCCGGTGCGATGTCCTGGAGCAAACTTAGATGACGCATCCGAACGAAAGTTTCCTTCGAACAAATATTTACTATCATAGGCATAGTTTACCCGACCGAAATAAGAAACCATGGCATTCTCTGCCTTTGCATCTCCTCCAATTGATTCCATGGTTGCGCCAGAGGTAATATCGGTTACGTCCCAGTCTAGTAAGCCCCGTTTTGTAGCACTGAATCCTCCTGTTTTGGAATAATACTGTTCATACCCCGCTAAACCACCAACATCGTGTTTTCCAAAAGTATGCGCATAACGCAACAATGCATTCGCTGTATAATTGGATGATTTATAAGCGTATCTATAAGTCGTTGCCTGGTCCAGATTTCCTATCCCCTCTTTGGGCTTCTCAAAGCTTTCTCTAAAACTATACCTCGGCAAATTTTGGGAATAATTTTCATCCTCACGAATATATTCACTGTAGTTAAAGCGAGCCTCTGCAATAATTCCCTTCCAAATATCTGCGTTAGCATACCATGTACTATTGATACGTGTGTAGTTGTTTTCTCCCCCATTTGACGCTACCTGCTGCAGAATATTATCCTTATTTGTTGTGTTGGGATCTTCACTGGAACCGTATTTTCCCTCATAAATTGGTGTCATTCCAGGAAAAGCTTGCAGCAAATAAGTCATTGAAGTGCTGCCTGGCTGCTTATACTCCTTTGTTGCATAGGTCTGTGTACCGAAAGTAATTCTATCCGCAATTTTTGTTTCTACATTGGTCCGAATATTAAATCTTTTCATTCCCGTATTCGCCAATGTTCCAGGATTATTTTGATACCCTGCTGACAGGAGATAAGAAGATTTATCACTTCCTCCAGTTACCGAAACACCATATCGTTGATAATATTGTGGTTGAAAGAGAACCTGTGCCCAATCTGTATTTGGATAAGCTAACCAATTTGGAATACTATTCCCAGTGATTGGATTTGTGTAAATCCCGTTAGGATCGGCATTTGCTTTGCGCCAGTCTTCTATAGTTGAAAGCGTATAATCTGGAGATGTTGATGTTGGATTAGCGTTTACCTTAGCGATATTATGTAGTTCCATCCAATCCGCTGTACTCGACATAAACTTCAAATCAGTTTGCGCTTGTTCCCGAGCATATAAAGCGTTGAATGTGATTTTAGGCGCTTCACCTTTCTTTCCTTTTTTGGTGGTCACGAGAATTACACCATTTGCAGCACGAGATCCATAAATCGCTGCCGAAGCCGCATCTTTCAAAATGGAAATATTTTCGATATCATCTGTATTTAATGGAACCATATCGGCCACTGCACCGTCAACAAGAATCAGCGGATCATTATTATTAAATGACCCAGTACCACGAACACGAATAGAAACAGACTCACTTCCAGGATTACCATTCCCCTGCGTAACACGTATACCCGGCGCCGTTCCACCTAAGGCCGCCGCAAGGTTCATAATTGGCCTATTGGTGAGCTTATCTGCACCAACAGTAGCGACAGATCCTGTCAAATTGACTTTTTTCTGTGTACCATAACCTACAACGACAACTTCATCAAGCGCCGAAGTATTTCTTTCTAGCGTAACATTAATGACCGAACGTCCTTTAGGATTGATTTCTTGATCCTGATATCCTATGTATGAGATCAAGATTGTACCATTTTCTGAAACAGAGAGGGTATACTGACCCACCTCATTTGTAGAAGTAGAAGCACTTCCACCCTTTTCTCGAATCGTTACACCAGATAAAGGTGCTCCTTGACTGTCTGTAATCCGCCCCGTAATTGAAATTTTCTGCTGTGCCATACTCGCACCCACAGTAAACATCATCATAGCAGACAGTCCAACTTTGTAAAACTTTGCCATACTTTAGGAAATTAGTTTTATAATAAAAATTGGTTGTTTAATAAGCCAAAGATGAGTCTATGAGCAAATTATGGGGGGTAAAAATCTTAAATATTTGGGGGTAAAATCTTAAATTTGACACAAAGACCCCATAACCATGAGCATACTACCTATCTTGTGCCGACAATTTCTGCTGTTGATATCCATCATTTCCTTTTGTTATGCCCAAGATCTTAAATTTGAGACACTAAGCCAGGATAATGTATTGGATAAACAAGCGATATTGACAATTGCTCAAGATAGACAGGGTAAACTTTGGTTTGGCGGCGGAGCCAACCTTTTTGTATACGACTCCCAGAATATCACTAATATTTTAGTGCAGGATACTGCTTTTAAAAAAGTAGATTATATTAATAAGATTGGTATCAATGCAAAGAATCACCTGTTTATCGCTACGGCAACTCAATTATTTATTTTTGACATCGACAAACGCAAAGCTGTATTGAAACAGGGAAAACCTTTTCAGGAAAAAATCGTCGTCACCGACATCCAATTTTTATCAGACCAAATATTTCTATGCACGGACAAGGGACTCTTTCTGGCAATACCGACCGCCGGGACCTACAATCTCCAAAAAATTCTGGACCGTCCCTATGTACAATCCATTATTCAAACCAGCCCCACTACTTATATAATAGCAAGTTACAAAGGCATTGAGTCTTTTTCTCTGCAAAATGATCAGATCTCCCATATCCGGAATCTAATGCTGCCCCCGCTCCCCTTAAGAGAACGTATTTTCAGTACCCTATATCTTCATCAAAATGTGCTTTGGCTTGGGACAAAATTGCATGGAATATTCCAATTTAACTTCACGGATAACACCTGGAATAATTTGAATGAAACCAATAGTAATCTATTGAGCAATAACGTCCGGAAAATTGTGCCGACAAAAAATGGTGAACTACTGATTGGTACCTTAAAAGGACTCTCAATCTTTAACGGATCGGCACAGTTCGTAAACTATAAACATAATACTTCCGTCAAAAACTCATTGAGCCAAAATTCGATCTACGATATTTTTATCGATCGGCAACAAATCACTTGGATAGGAACCTATTTTGGTGGAATAAATGCTATTTACCCCAATCTTATCCCCATACAGCATTATTCAACCCGTTCGCTTTTTGGTCTTCGACTCAATAGCGATATTGCCAGTAGTTTCGCAGAATCAGAAAACGCCTATTGGATCGGAACGGAGGAAGAAGGAATCAATAAAATTGACAAGCGAACAGAAGCCACCTCTCCATTATCACAATTGACCCAGTCGAATCTGATTAAGGACTTATACACAAAAGATAACAAAATCTACGCCGCACAATATGGTGGCGGTTATTCCATTATCGATGCCCAATCTGGAAATGCGCAACACTTTTATCTGGAAAAAGATCGCCTAAATCTCAAAAATAACATCTACAGTATTTACGTCGATCCTGCGCATCGTATTTACCTCGGAACCAATAAAGGACTCTACACCGTGGACCCAGGGAAACAGCCGCAATATAATCCCGTTTTAAAGACAGCTACAATCGATGATATACAAGCTGATGCTAAACAGTACATTTACTTTCTGAGCGGGGGTTCGCTTTTTCGAAGAAAACCTAATGACTCAAACATAAAAGCGATACAACAATTGGATACATTGACGGTAGGAGGATTTTATGTTCATCCGAATGGGGATATCTGGTTAACATCCAACCAATATTTATATCATTTTGATCAGCATAGTCACTTAACCAAGGTATCTTACTTTCCAAGCAACGCACTAGGTTGGCCCATCTATGTGAACAATAAGGTATGGCTTACCAGTAAAGATGGTCTCATTTGCTTTGATCCCGAGACAAAACATAGCTATCTGCTCAATCAATATGATGGTTTACCGGTTAAAAATCTTCTTGGAGCTAAGGTCTTCGCCAGCAAAACAGGAACATTATTTGTCACCACACTCAACGGTGTAATTTCCCTAGATACTCGAAAAATAACCTTCAATCAAAACATCCCCAATGTCCTCCTCCGAAATATCTTCCTCGAAGAGACTCCACTAAACTACGGAAGGATTCAGAAAATGGAAGATGCAAACAGCTATCAGCTCAGCCTCCGACACGATGAAAACTTTCTTACGATTAATTTCTCAGGTTCTAATTTCATCAAACCGCAAAAGAATAGGTATCGATACAAACTCGACGGTTTTGACAAGGATTGGATCGAAACAAGTAATCCTTCAATACGATATACGAATGTTCCAGTAGGTACACATAGACTGACCATATTCGCGAGTAACAATGATGGCATTTGGAGCAGTACACCGCTACGGATTAATATCGACATTCAACCTCCATTTTGGAGAACGTGGTGGGCCTATCTAATATATGCAGGATTATTTTCTCTGGGCGTACATCTGGTTATTAAGTTTGTTGTCGAAAGGAAGATGTTAATCAATTCGGAACGGGAGCAGGAAAAGAAAATAAAATTCTTCACGCAGATATCTCACGAAATTCGTACTCCGTTGACTTTGATTACTGCTCCGTTAGATGAAATTATATCAGAAACAGCTCATCTTACCGCTACCCAAAATAAAGTAAAACGAATAAAAAAGAATGCCAACAAACTCCTAGGAGTCATCAACGAATTACTCGACTTTAAAAAGTTCGACGACAAGCACTTTGTCCTGAAAAAAACGGACATCTCTTTTAGGGAATACATAGAAGACACCTTCTACCTATTAAATGATCTTGCCAAAGCAAAGCATCTCAACTATTACATCAGGCAGTTGGATTCCGTAGGCTTACAATCCATAGATACAATACAATTTGATAAAGTCATGTTCAACCTGCTGTCAAATGCGATCAAGTACACACCTGAACAAGGCACTGTTTATCTGGATTTGGTCGATAACAACCATACAATAACTATTAACATCGTCGATAATGGAATTGGGATCGCAAGCGATAACCAATTCAAAATATTTGAAGAGTACTATCGCGAAGAACAAGCTCAAGATGCAATAGGCACTGGAATCGGACTTGCGTTAACCAAACATATTGTACAACAGCACAAGGGGGATATCTGTTGCCTTACACAGGACGATGAAAAAGGAAAATGGACTGTGTTTACCATAAATCTACCGAAAGATCTTGGACACAAAGCAGATAATCAGCCAGATACTCAGCTCATAGAGACTCCTGCAAAGGAAATAGAAGACGTTAGAGTACTAGCCCCAAGCATCCTTGATACCTCCGTTCAAAAAACTATTTTAATTGTTGAAGACAATAAAGAATTAATAGCAACAGTGGTGGGTCTGTTTCAAGATGCCTACACGATCATTACAGCTCACAATGGTGAAGAGGCTCTTTCGAGGGCATTGGAATATGTCCCCGATCTAATTATTTCGGATCTGATGATGCCTTATATGGATGGTGCTCAACTGTGCGAAGCCATTAAAAAAAATATAATCACTAGCCATATCCCATTCATCTTGCTGACCGCAGTTACTGATAGCAACACGCAGACTTTAGCGTTGGAAAACGGCGCAAATATCTATTTGACAAAGCCTTTTGATAATAAACAACTCTTTCTTTCTGCGCAAAATCTCCTCGCTATCAGTCAGGCGAAAAGTAAGGCGTTTCAGGTCAAGACCACTACTTTCGACAATGAACTTGATGCACAATTCATTTCCTCCTTAAATCAATTGATCGAAAAAAATCTTCAATCGGACGGTTTTGATGTCAATTTTATTTCTCGAACAATGGGGATGAGTGCGCCAATCCTCTATCGTAAGTTGAAAGCGATATCCAATTTATCGCTCAATAACTATGTGAAAATGTATAGGCTAAACAAAGCGAAAGAATTACTGAATTCGGCCATGAACATCAGTGAGGTTGCCTACGCTGTAGGATTTTCGGATAGAAAATACTTCAGTAAGGAATTTAAAAAACAGTTTGGACATAATCCATCAGAACAAACAGCAAATTCGAGCCAGACGACTAAATCTTAGGTATATTTTCAATGAACTCGCCATCCTGTTCCACAAAAAAGAGATGCTCAGAGCATCTCTTTTTGATCTATTCCGGAGTCATTAAAACGAGTTCATCTCCCAAGAATTTGCCTTATTTTTTGATCGCTTTATTTAGCAATCGCTTTAATCATTGGTTCACCATCCAATAAACGTTGATACCGCACCAAAGCCTCCACATAATAATAATCTGCATAGGTCAATGGGACATCGATTTCCGAATTCAAAGGTAGTGCTCCAACACTATGTTGCAAGATGTAACCCCCGTTTTGACCATAAGGAGCGAGATAGGGTGCCTTCGAAAGGCTTCTAAGAATCGTTTCCGCCTTATTAAAATAATCCAACGCTTCAGTTCCCTTTGTATATTGTGAGAGCTCCAATAATGCTGAAGCATATAATGCTGCCGCAGATACATCCCTTAGATCTCTGTTCGGATACATTTTATCCGACTTCGCAATTTTATCTTTATCAAAATCCCAATATGGAACCAAATCAGCAGGCAGATTTGGGTTGCTTAGTATGTATTTTGCGATTTGCTGTGCCTGCTTCAAGAATTCTTTCTTTTTTGTTTCACGATACATCATGGTATAACCGTATAGTGCCCATCCCTGTCCTCTTGCCCAGGCCGACTCATCAAATGCTCCTTGATGTGTCTTTTTTCCGATGGCCTTACCGGTCTTCTTATCATAATCGATCACATGGTAGGAACTATAATCTTTTCTGAAGTGGTTTTTCAAGGTTGTTTCAGCATGAGATACCGCAATATCATAGCATTTTTTATCTCCAGTCACCTTAGATACCTGTGTCAAAAACTCCAAATTCATCATATTATCAATGATTACCGGATATTGCCATGATCCATGATCCCAGGAACGGATCGCTTTGGTAATAGGACTATAGCGAGATGCCAAAGAATTCGCACCAGTGCTCAATATGGGTATATACTTTAGCGTATCACCGGTAAGACGAAGCGCATTACCAAAACTACAGAAAAGCATAAAACCCAAATCATGTGTGCCTTTGTTGTTCTTTTCTTTCTCCAGATACGTCAATTTTTCTGTTGCTTTCTCCAATAATGCTTTTTCTTTGGTGCCTTCATATAGATACAATAACGTCCCTGGATAGAAACCCGAGCACCACCAGCTCGAAGAAGAAAATACGTGTTCACCCTGCTCAAAGGTTTTCGGAAATTTTTCTGCAGGAGTTTCTGCCGCAAGAACCTTTATCTGATTCGCAGCAGCGTCCAGCTGTTCCTGAATAAAGGCTTTGGACAAATTCGGTTTTACTGTTTGCGCCTGAACAATCGGGCATATGCCCAACGCGGCTAATACTAACACAAAAGATTGATTTAGTTTCATTATCTATTAGATTTTTAGTCAGTCGATGCCCGCGAATCAATTCGATCGGACATAATTCCCTTTCTCCCTAACACAAATTGAATTGATTAACAAATCATGGAAGTGCAGTTTCTAGCTACATCCATATGATTTTACAACCTATTCTACAATCCAAAAAATTGGTGTTCTTGAATTCATTTTTTAGGATTTGCTATCAGAGTGACAATAAAGATGCTGCAATATTTTACCGGAATCAAGCCCCTTTTACGAAAACGATTAAGTATAATTGAAACTTACTGGACTAGCACATTGTCGCGGCGGCTTGCCACTGTACTGAAATGTAACAATTCTCAGACAAAAATGACATCATAGGTAAAAAATCGCCTACTATATTGGAAAGAAATGGATTTACAGCTACTCTTTTGCCATTTTTTAATAAAACCTAAATAAACAATACGTAAAATTTTAGTTATCAGTTTACATTCACCAGTTTTTTATCTATTTTTAAGACTAAATATCCAATGCCGTTAATTTTAACAGCCTAATAAAGGATCAATTATAAAACAACTAATCCAACCAAAATGAAAGAACAGAATTCATCAAGGCGTGATTTCATAAAAAAATCCGTGGTCGGTGCTGCGGCATTTTCTATCGTACCACGCTTTGTACTCGGAGGACAGGGCTATCTTGCTCCGAGCGACCATCTAACCAAAGGTGTCATTGGTGTCGGCAATATGGGCCGTGGACACTTTGGCTACGCCGGAACTAAAACAGTAGCCATTTGTGATGTGGACAAAACTCATCTGGCGGCAGCACAAGCAGACTTAGGCGGTGGCGTGAAGGAATACCATGACTTTAGGGAGTTGATTAAATCTCCGGAAGTAGATATTGTGCATATCGCTACTCCCCCACATTGGCACGGATTGATGTCTATTGAAGCAGCAAAAGCAGGAAAGGATATCTGGTGTGAAAAACCCATGACGCGAACTATTGGTGAGGGTAAAAAAGTGAAAGAAGCCATCGCTCAGCACGGCAATATCTTTCGTCTAAATACCTGGTTTCGTTTCAAGGACGACTTTTATGGCATGAATGTTCCCGTAAGCAAAATCAAAAAATTAGTTGATACAGGCATGTTGGGCTGGCCATTGAAAGTTACGATAAGCAAACATACAGGCTTTGACTGGAAATTCTATTGGGTAGGAAAGGAAAATTTACCTGAGGAGAATGTACCGGCGGAACTTGACTACGATTTTTGGTTAGGTCCAGCGCCATACAAACCGTACAACAAGCACCGTGTACACACCACTTTTAGAGGCTATTGGGATTATGATGGCGGTGGCCTTGGAGATATGGGACAACATTATATGGATCCTGTTCAATACTTTTTAGGTAAAGACAATGAAAGTCCCATTACTGTCGATGTTGATGCTCCGCAACAACATCCGGATGCTGTGGGTACATGGCGACGCATTACATTTACTTATGCAGATGGTTGCCAGATTATTCTAGACGGCGATGCAAAGGATGAAAAGGCAGCCTATATCGAAGGACCAAAAGGTAAATTATATAAAGGATTTCAATCTGATATACCCGATTTGGAAAGAAAGCTTGCACAATACCCTGAACCTGCACCACAGATTGTCGACTTCCTGGAATCTGTACGCACAAGAGAAAAGTTTGCACTGAATGAAATCAATGGACATCGTTCTTGTACTTTGGTCAACATGGGATTAGCAGCATTGCGACTAAACCGATCACTAAAATACGACTCCCAAAATGAGCTATTTATTAACGACGATGCCGCAAATAGATTAATTCACCAACCAATGAGAGGCCCTTGGTCTATTTAAAAAGATATCCTAATGAAAAGAATATTCAATTCGCTGACTGTATTGCTTCTTATATCTGGTGCAACCTACGCTCAGCAACCACAAAATAGAACGACTGCAACCAAAATAGCAGACGTATTGGCACAGCAGCCTGCCGAAGAAAAAGAAAAGTTTTTGCTTGCAATGCATGAGCTAGAAGGCTTCTCTGCTGACGATGTTGTCACTTTCCTTAAGAGACTTAAAGCACCAGGTAGCAATAATGCTCCGATAGAATTTGCGGCAAACAGCTATTCGTTCTATGTAAATCAGCCCGGCAAAGAACAACAAAAAAGAGTTTTTGTTGAAGGATTGGCGAAGGCCATATCACAATTGGACGAACCGACAAATCAAGTTTTTGCGTTACGCCTGTTGCGTCAATGTGCCGATAATGCAGCTATACCTGCTGTCGCAAAGTGTTTAACAAATGATTATCTGGCCGACGCGGCAGCAAGAACGCTGGTATCTATCCGTACCCCTGAGTCGACAGCAGCATTAGAAAAGGCTTTGACTTCGTCAACGACAGAGAAAACTGCCACCGCCATTGTTACAGCTCTCGGCGATCTAAAGGATAAAAATGCCGAAAATGCCATTTTAGGACTAATACAAAAATATCCATCGGAGGGTTTCCAACGGACTACATTAATTGCATTAAGCAAAATCGGTGGCACAGCTTCTCAATCGCTATTCGACGAAAAATTGAATGCAGCGGGATACAGCTATGATAAATTGGATGCGGTTGGACTTGGCATTGACTATGCCCAAGCACTGATCGATAACAAGCACGACCAAGATGCGATCAAGTTTCTGAACAAATTTTTCCAGGAATCCCAAAAAGCAAAATCGATCAACGGTCAGATTGCATCGCTCAAATTATTGACAACAATTGACCCCGCGAAACAGCGAAAGAACTTATTGGCTGCAGTAAAGAGCGATAATGGTGCCTACCGGAATATCGCATTGCAATTACTCGGAAAATATGGCAAAGGCAGTGACGCAAAAAGCTTGCTTGCTTTAGCGAGCAAAAGTACACCGGAAGTTCAAGAAAGTGTATTGAACTATTTAGCGCACAATGGTTCTGCAAGCAGCTTAAAGCTAATCCATGGGTTAGTCAATAAGACTGAGTCTCCGGCAACTAAATTGGCTGGATTGAGTGCATTAAATACGCTTTCACAGGGAAAAGAAACCAATACTTTAATCCAAGCTCTTAATACCGACCAACAATTCAACAATTCGGTAAAGGCATTGATCCTCTCATCTAAAGATGCAAATGTCGTTACCGATGTCAACAATGCCCTTGCAAATGTAGACGACGACAAGAAGATTCAATTGCTGGACATTTTGAGTAAACGTTCCAATAATGCGTCATCCAAAGCTGTATTGGCAATAAAAAGTGTAAATCCTGCTGTAGAAGAAGGGATCAATAAAGCTCTCCCCAATGTAGCGCAGGAAGCAGATTTAGAAGAACTCTTCAATAGATTAAACAATACGACAGACAGTAAATCTGCTGCGCTATTGCAACGTGCCCTAGTTAACGTGATTCGGTCGAGCGCAGATTCAAAAGGATTAACTGAAAAAATCGCCGCTCGCCTATCGAACTCAGCAGCAACAAATACCGCCAAATATTTCCCTATTTTTGCTGGACTGGGCGACGCACAGTCATTGAAAGCTGTAACTGCATATCTTAACAACTCTAACACAACTCTACGATCAGCAGCAATCGAGTCGTTGGCGACCTGGTCTTCCGCAAACGCTTTACCAGAATTAATAACACTATCCAGAACAGAAAAAGACGATAATCTTTTCAATACAGTATACAGAGGATTGATCAAATCAATCTCTTCTTCTTCAAATACACCTGAGCAGAAAACTTTATTGTTGCGAGATGCATCCAGTGTCGCCAAAACAACAGAACAGAAAAGAGCTGCGCTATCGGCATTGCAACCAACAGGAACATATCAGTCTTTCGTTTTCGCAGCTGACTTGATGAACGATGCTCAACTTGCCGGAACAGCAACTAATGTAGCGATGAACATTGCAATGGACAATAAATTCTACGGTAAGAAGGTCAGAGAAGTTTTGGAACAGGTAATCGGTAAATTGTCCGGTAGCGAAAGTGGATATCTCAAAGAAGCTGTTGTTCGTTATCTTGCTGAAATGCCCATCAAAGAAGGCTATGTCGCACTTTTCAACGGAAAGGATCTCACTGGCTGGAAAGGATTGGTCGCCGACCCGATCAAACGCAGTAAGATGAACGAAAAAACTTTAGCGACAGCGCAAGCTAAAGCGGACGATATCATGCGCAAAGGCTGGACAGTAGCCAATGGTCAAATTGTATTCAGCGGAAAAGGTGACAATCTTGCAACCGTAAAACAATATGGTGACTTCGAAATGCTGGTAGACTGGAAATTGGAAAACTATGGTGGAATAGAGGGTGATGCTGGCATTTACCTGAGAGGCACGCCACAAGTACAAATTTGGGATATCGCCAATACAAGAGTAGGCGCCCAAGTGGGATCTGGCGGATTATATAACAACCAGAAAAATGAAAGCAAACCCCTGAAAGTTGCCGATAATGCTACTGGCGAATGGAATACATTTAAAATCAAGATGGTGGACGATAAAGTCACAGTTTGGTTAAACGGGCAGTTGGTAACCGATAATGTCCCTCTCGAAAACTACTGGGATAGAAACCAATCAATCTTCCCCACTGAACAAATTGAATTACAAGCGCATGGTTCGGTAGTCTATTACAGAGATCTCTTTATCAAGGAATTCCCGAGAAAACAAATCTTTAAGTTGAACGATCAAGAGAAAAAAGAAGGTTTTGAAGTACTTTTTGATGGAACAAATCTCGACAAGTGGACAGAAAACCAAGCTTATGTGATCAATGACGAAGGTTATATCTGGGTATACCCAAATGCAAAATTTGGTGGCAATCTTTATACAAAAGAAGAATACGCTGACTTCATTTTCCGCTTCGACTTCAAATTGACTCCCGGAGCCAACAATGGCGTAGGAATACGAGCACCTTTGGAAGGAGACGCCGCCTATGAAGCCATGGAGATCCAGGTGCTGGATGATGATGCAGATGTCTATAAAGACTTGAAACAGTATCAATATCACGGTTCAATTTATGGCGTTGTTCCTGCTAAAAAAGGCTACTTAAAACCAGTTGGTGAGTGGAACGCTGAAGAAATAATCGTGAAAGGGAATCGCATCAAAGTTACCCTGAATGGTACTGCCATTGTGGATGCAGATATCGCAGAGGCAAGTAAAAACGGTACCCTGGACGGAAAACAACATCCTGGACTTAAACGTACGTCTGGTCATATCGGATTCTTGGGGCACGGTACTGAAGTATTCTTCAAAGACATTCGGGTAAAAAAACTCAAATAGTATAGATGTATAAGCAGCGGGGGGATAAGGTATCTTATCCCCTTTTTGCTAAATAGCCAACTTACTTACCGATTAAGAAAATAACCAAATGATTCCAAAACTTTTGCTAAATTAAAGCCCTGAGGATTCTATTTCAAAAATATGATGTTTTATGACTAAAGCCGTAAATTTACTGATTAACAAAAAATTGGAGAGTAAACCTGAAAAGAAAAATCTATTCAATAAACTCTCCATTATAAAATTAATAGCCGAATTAGGATCTGTATCGGTAAATGACATTGTTAAAAACCTATATTTAAGCCTGCCTACAGTGAATAGCTTGATCGCAGAATTACTGGAAGATGATTTTATACGTCAATTTGACAAAGGAGAATCTATTGGTGGGCGCAAACCTAATTTATACAAATTACGGGATGGATTGTTTCAGGTTTTATCAATTGAGCTTCAACGCTTTTCGATTACTATGAGCATCATGGATAATAATCAACATGTAATTGCAGAAACGATCGAGCTTGAAAATGAATTGTCCCGCAATGCAGAAAATCTAGTAACCATTACACAAATTATTGATCAATACCTGATCGACAAATCTGTTGATATCGAAAACTTGACAGGATTGATTATTGGCATGCCTGGATTGATCAATGCAGAAGAAGGTACCAATGAGACATTTTTACACGATGAAAATCAATCTATTTCGGACTATTTCGAGCTTAAATATAAAAAGCCAGTCTTCATTCTGAATGATGTTAAAGGTGCAGCGTACGCTGAATTGAAATTTGGTTTGGCAAAAAACACCAAAAACAGCCTGATTATTTTAATGGATTGGGGAATAGGTTTAGGAATTGTATCAAATGGTGAAGTCTATCTTGGCCGGGATGGCTACTCTGGTGAAGTGGGTCACATGCCTTTTATCGACAACGGTGAACTTTGTTACTGTGGCAAAAGAGGCTGCCTAGAGACTGTTGCTTCGGGCATCGCGTTGGTTAACAATGCCAAGCAGGAAATCCAAAAAGGAGAACTGACTAAATTAAATGAATTACTAGCAGAAGATTTACAACATTTAACACCAACTCATATTATTGAAGCTGCAAATAAAGGGGATCAATTTGCAATCAATCAGATTTCCAAACTGGGCACAAATCTTGGAAAAGCATTCGCATCACTGATACAATTGCTCAATCCGGAATTAATCGTGTTAGGTGGAAAAATTGCAAAAGCAAATGAATTGATCACTATTCCGATACAACAGGCTATTAATTCGTATACTATGGCAATATTGAAAGAACACTGTGAAATAAAAGTTTCCAGCTTGAATCTGGACAGTAATACTGTGGGTCTTACAAACTATTTTATCACAAAGTACTTATCGGTTGAACTACTTCGGAAATCCAAAGTCTAAAATTGTCCTGTACTCAATAAAACCAGGGTACAGGCTCTTTCAGTTTTAATACCGTGCTCCATTGCGAGCTGCTCTAATTCAGGATTCTCTGCGCCTGGATTGAATATAATCCGTCTCGGTTTCGTTGCCAAAATATAGTCATAATATTCTTTCTGATTATGTTCACCGACGTACATCGTCACAGTATCAATATCGGGGTAGACCTCGCCTTTCTTTTCAATAGAAACTCCAGCTGCTTCACCACCACTCAGACCAATATTAACAATATCATGTCCATACCTATGCAGCATATTTGCGGCTTTATTCGAATAACGAGAAGGGTTGCTACTAGCACCCAAAATCAATGTCTTTTTCATTTTTATATTCGTTTATATCACCTATTGATCGCCCCGGGAAACTTACTCATCAATGATAAAATCACCGTGACTACTATAGGCATTTTTACGCAATATGGGCATTCCCAATATTTTATATAGCTCGTCCAATTTAACCAAACTTCCATTAGTCATATTAGAAAGCAGAACAATAACAATATTTCTTTTTAAATCTCTTACGTAAATATGTCTAAAACCGTGCCACCAACCTGTATGGTAGACAATATGTTCATTGCCATGCTCAAACGTACGCCAGCCATAACCATAGCTAAAAATCCCTTTTTTCGCATCGGGATATCCTCTGTATGCCGAATCTAATGTGGACTGTTTTAACAACCTTCCATCCCTCAAAGCGAGGTCAAAGCGATAAAGATCACGAACGGTACTATAGATCCCCTTGTCACCGAGTGGTCCATCCTGAAAATTTTGTACAACGGATCTCCTCCATATCTTATCGTGTCCAATAACATTGGTAGGAATCTTATCATATACAGCCTTTGAAAGTGCAGCCGTATTTGTCATCCCTGCAACATTGAACACACTATCTTTCATATAAGTAGCGTAGTCTTGCTTTGAAACCTTCTCTATAATAGCTCCTAAGACCATAAAGTTCGAGTTATTATAAAAAAAACGTCCCCCTGGTGCCCCATAGCGATTAGGCTTAAACTCGGTCAGCATTTTCATTACATCCTGATTAGTCATCCCCTTCTTACGATCAGGCCAGTGTTTTTCTGAAAAGTAGACGTAATTAGGTAATCCCGAACGATGAGTCAATAACATTTTTATGGTAATGCCTGGATATGGAAAATCAGGATAGAAGTCATTGATCGTTTGATCGAGGCGCAACTTTCCAGCCTCCACCAACTTTAAAGTCCCCACGGCTGTAAGCGGTTTAGAAACGGAAGCCAACTCAAATTTGTCGTCAATTTTTAGGCTATCCCGTTTTAGGTAATTAGCCCAGCCAAATGTATTTTGATATAAAATTTTTCCATCTTTGGCAATAAGAACATTTCCGTTGAATGCAGCTTTTGAATGAAGATTCTTCATAAAAGCATCGATTTTCAGATCTGCATTATTGGGATTATAAACCAGTCTTGTACTATCTACTTTTGCCTGCTCTATTGCTGCTTCCTTCTGCTTTTTCTCTTTTGAGCTACAGGCAACTGTAGATGCCAACAAAAGAGCGACCATTCCCTTTAAAAAAAATAATTTCACTATATTATGTCTCCCGGATTTTTGTATTATTTGTATTGCATATCAATAAATATCACCTATTTCTCTTCTATTAAATGATATAAAATTATCAAAGTTCGTAATCGAAGAACAAGCGTATTGATAATAATGCTAAAATGAAGATTTTAGTATAAAAAAACGAATTTTTTCCTCACTATATTGTTATTCATCGTTTATGTTACCTAGTCTACTTACTACGGTCTTCCTTTTAAAAACATTCAAGCCTATTTAGGTGCAATATCTTGATGGTCTTCCCAACATAAAATGGCCAGCCTTTCACTTCCGAGAGCTTAAACTAGTTAAAAAAACAAAAAAAGCCACTTTATTGCTAAAGTGGCTTTCATTCCTTTGTTAAAGGACTATGCTAACAATCTTACTGGATTTTCAACCAAAGATTTTAATGTCTGTAAAAATGCAGCTCCAGTTGCGCCATCTACCACACGGTGATCACAGCCCAATGTTACTTTCATTACATTACCCGGAACTACTGCGCCATTTTTAACAACAGGAACAGCCTGAATTGCTCCAACAGAAAGGATTGCCCCATCTGGAGAGTTTATGATGGATGTAAATTCGTCAATTCCGAACATCCCTAGGTTGGAAACAGTAAATGTAGATCCTTCCCAATCAGCAGGTTGTAATTTTTTAGCTTTCGCTTTTTGAGCGAAGTCTTTTACTTCTGCAGAGATATGAGACAATGATTTGCCATCTGCGAACCGTACAACAGGAACTAATAAACCATCCTCAACAGCCATTGCCACGCCAATGTTGGTATGCTCATTGAAACGTATTTTATCGCCTTGCCATGAAGAGTTTACAGCAGGATGTTTTTTCAATGCAACAGCGACAGCTTTTACAACGATGTCATTGAAAGAAACTTTCACTGGAGCAACTTCATTGATTTGAGCTCGAGCAGCCATAGCATTATCCATGTCTATAGATACTGTCAAATAGAAGTGCGGTGCGGTAAACAATGACTCAGCCAAACGACGCGCAATAGTTTTACGCATTTGGTTAACTGGTTTTTCCGTGTAACGTTCTTCCCCAACATACGTAGGTAAAGTAATCGCTTTTGCTTCTGCAGGGGCAGCTGCGGATTTAGTCTCTACAGGTTGTGCAGCAGCAGGAACGAATGACTCAACGTCTTTCTTCACAATACGGCCACCATCTGCAGACCCCTTAATATCACTTAAGTTGATCCCTTTTTCTTGCGCAATTTTACGTGCTAAAGGTGAAGCTTTCACCCGAGAATCGTCGTTGCTAACAGCCGGTGCCGCAGGAGATGATGCAGTTGAAGTAGCATCAGCTTTAGGAGCTTCAGTCGACTCGGCCTTTGGCGCATCAGATTTTTGATTCAACAAAGGAGTAATGTCAGTTCCAGCAGGACCAACGATTGCTATAATGTCATTAACCTTTGCAGCTTCTCCAGCTTCAAGACCTACATATAACAAGGTACCGTCAGCATAGGCAGTAACTTCCATCGTAGCTTTATCCGTTTCTACATCTGCAATGGCATCGTCAGATTTGATCGTATCACCAACTTTGAAGTTCCATTGCGCAATAACACCTTCTTTCATGGTATCACTCAACAACGGCATTGTGATTACGGTACATCCTAATTCCTCAGGAGTTACTGTGCTTGCCGAAGATTCTGGAGCAGAAACTTCTTCTTCTTTTTTGTCTTCAGTTTTTTCTGGTGCTTTCTCAGCTTCAGGAGCATCTCCGCTCAACAGCGCTTGAAAATCCTCTCCTGGTTCTCCCAAAACTGCAATAACAGCGTCAATAGCTACTGCTTCGCCTTCTTTAGGACCAATATATAAAAGAGTTCCTTCTTGGTAAGACTCAAAGTCCATAGTAGCTTTGTCCGTTTCGATCTCTGCTACTAAATCGCCAGAATTCACTTTATCACCAACTTTTTTGTGCCATTTCGCGATAACCCCTTCGGTCATTGTATCGCTCATTTTCGGCATTCTTACTACTTCAGCCATTCTTTGTTATATTATCAAGTTAAAGAGTATTAATCTAAAATAAATGGATAGTCTTGTTGTACATAGACATCTTTGTACAACTCATCTACAGTTGGATAAGGAGATTCCTCTGCAAATTTAACCGATTCCTCAACTACTTTTTTCACATCAGCTTCTACTTCAGCAAACCAAGCGTCATCAGCATAGTTGTTTTCTAAGATAGCATGTTTAGTCGACAACAATGGATCACGGTCTTTATAAGCTTCCAGTTCTTCTTTAGTACGATACTTCGCTGGATCAGACATCGAGTGTCCTTTGTAGCGATAAGTACGAATTTCCAAGAATGTAGGTCCTTCGCCCGCACGAGCACGTTGAACAGCCTCATCCATCGCGTTATGTACAGCAACAACATCCATTCCATCTACTGGAGCTGAAGGCATATCAAAGCCCAAGCCCATCTTGTAAATATCCTGCATATTAGTTGTACGTTGTACAGACGTACCCATAGCATAACCATTGTTTTCACAAACAAAAATAACAGGCAATTTCCACAACATCGCCATGTTAAGTGTTTCGTTGAATGCACCTTGACGTACAGCTCCGTCGCCCATATAACAGATGTTCACATTATCTGTACCAAGATATTTCTCAGCAAATGCAATACCAGCACCTAAAGGAATCTGACCACCAACAATACCATGGCCACCCATGAATTTATGCTCTTTGGAGAAGAAGTGCATAGAGCCTCCTTTACCTTTGGAACAACCTGTGATCTTTCCATATAATTCAGCCATACAAGCATTGGCAGAAACGCCTTTAGCCAAAGCGTGGGCGTGATCACGATAAGCAGTGATTAAAGAATCTTCAGGTTTAATAACCGACATCGTTCCAGCGACAACTGCTTCTTGTCCTATGTACAAGTGACAGAAACCACGAATCTTTTGCTGTCCGTAAAGTTGACCTGCTTTTTCTTCAAACTTACGCAT
>NZ_DCRG01000007.1:465-6440 GCF_002325125.1 Sphingobacterium sp. UBA1498 | reverse complement strand
TCTTCTATCGGCCTCGAAACTACCGTTCTTCACATAATTATTGTCACTGTTAACCAGCCATTCTCCTGTTGTTGGAAGAAGGCTCCATGAACTCAAGGAATTAAAAATAGGCTTCGAGCCATTAAAGGATAGAGGACACCACTGGTTAATCCCAGACCATTACCCGCAAAATTAGCCCATCTATCGCCACAATAGATAACTGTCTGCTTTTTAGTTCCTTTTAGCGTTACAAAAAATCCTGTTTGCGTGACATGGGCATAATCGTCCTCTGAGCCCTCCATGATCAGCATTTCATGGGTGGGCGTATATGGACCGTAAATATGATCTGAAACTAAGTAATAGGCAAAAGAGGAATCCCAGCCATACAAGTTGGAAGCAAATAAATAGTATTTTCCATTATGTTTGAACATACAGTTCCCCTCTCGCCCCTCGCCTTTAAATACCATATTACAATCCAGTAGTCCTACCTTACCGTCCTTTACACCAATTTGTGAGATGTAAATCTTGTTTCTTCCTTTTCCGTAGGAATACACCAGGTAAGACTTTCCGGTATCCTCATCGGTGGATACCGTTTGATCTCCTGTGTTGCTGGTGCCTATCATACCAGTCATATCGATGCGCTGGTGCCATTTAAATGGGCCATTGGGACTGACCTTGCAGCTGTGAAAATACAGGCAAAAGATAAAAGAAAATAAAATGTTTTTAGAAAAGGTGATCATAGTCTTGGTCCAATGGGAAGATCCAAGATAAAGCAATAATTCTTAAAGGCCATCATGGTCCAACCTGTCCTTTCGAAAAAAGGCTCAACATAAAAATTGGCGTCGTACAGTGAAAATCCAATAGCCTTTAGAAACATTTGATGACGAAACAAAAAAGAGGAAACGATAGGATACAAGAAAAATTACTGGCAATGTTGTGCCACAGGTCAGACTGCGGCACAACATAAATATTAGTCATTTTTTGCTACGAAAAGATCATCAGCCCCCTCGTTGATAGGGATATACAATCTTTCCCAGCTTTTTGAATGAACCATTTGCCAGCTATGCCCAGTACCTTTCAAATCTTCAGCCAAAAGAATTGTACCAGGTTTGATCAAAAAAGTTGAGCCATCGCTGACTTTAAACCTGATTTTACCCTTTAGCGTAACCACATATTGTCTTCTTGGAGCTGGATGAGCATTTTTCTCCCATTCTTCGGTCTTATTGCTTGTCCAAAATGTACTCGTATTGGCGTGTTTTAATGTTGGAATAAAGCCTTTTTGAAACGAGCAGGTTCCGTCTGGATTATTGATCAATCGTACCGCAGGCATTTCACCTTCAGCTTCCACCTTTACCTCCTTAATTTTCCCATGACCTTCTTGCGCTTTCACAGCGTTTAAGCTTGATGCTGCCAGTACGCAAGCAATAGCTAGTTTGGATATCATTTTCATTTTGTAATCTTTGAAATTATTATTTTGTTGTTTTAATTTTAGAATTCATAAACCGTATCGTGCACCATCATCCGTTCAAAATAGGGTTTGTATTTAGCGACAAGGGCGAGGTGGCCCGGTAGTTTACCATAAGCCTCCATTTCTTCCAGCGTCGCAAATTCCATGGACGCATTGTAGGTAAACGAGTTGTCCAATACCGCTCTTGGTGAAGAAGCAGCAGGCTTGCCATAACGTACATTTTTGACATAGGGAAGTTTTTTAAGACCTTCAAAAAACTGTTTAAACTCTTCTACCTGTTCAGCAGACAAGTCAGGTTTTAACCAAAAAAGCAAATAGTGGAAATACACTTTTTTAGTTTTTTCTTTTTTCTCTTTTGCCATCAGTGAGGTGGACGCAAAGCTCATAACACCAGCAGTACCTAGTGTAAGGATAAAATCTTTCCTTTTCATGTTATTGCTATTTAATTAAAATCAATTCTATATTTAAGCACAAATGCCCACTTGTGATCAGTTACCACAGCTTGATCCGCAGCATTTAAATTATAGATCGGACGATTTTGCGCATCAAAAGTCAGCCGGCTGCTATTACCGTGCATCAGTAGCGAGATACCTGCATCATAAATTAGACTTTTGTCTTTCAATGCCTTGTAGTCCCCTACTTGTACAGAAACCGCTGGCTGCAGCTGTAAATTATGTTTGGATGGATTGAAATAAGGGAGTGTACCGCCGACCTGCGCGTAAAATGTATTTCCCGTGCCAGCATTTGGCAAGCTATTTCCCGCACCATTCAGGCTTGCATTGGCCGCATCGATACCTGTCGCGGGGTTGTTTGTCCCTGCAAAGCGAAGATAGTTAGGACCATAATCGCTGTGCATGGCCATACCATAGGCACTAATCGAAGTTCCTTTCTCTTTGTCGATGGGCGCATCATAGATGATATCCGCTGCAAAATTGCGCATATCGTCATTTTTGGTCATCTGCTGTTCATCCAGATGCCAAAGTGCATTGTGCATATACTCAAATCCAGCCCCTATGCTGAGCACATCTTTTTTACCGAGATATGTACCCGAATTGAATGGCGTTTCGTTACTCTCTTTATCGTGAAATGCGTAACGGAAGTAGCCTGACACATCTTTGCGTGCTTCATTTTTGCTAAAGGTGGCCTTATTTAATTTTGGATCAGCACTGGCGGCGGAATATGGATCGGCAAGTACCACCCGATAGTCAAATTTTCCAAGCTGCCCTTTTGCATAGATGCTCATTTCACGCACGACCATATCAGTCGCCCCAGTATTGGATGTCGCATACAAAGGCAAATCGTAAAGCAGTGTATTGAGTGGTCCTGTTGTAAATCGGGAAAGACCACGCCAGGTCGAACGGCCGCCACCGATCGCAAGTTTGGGACTGAAACTATATTCCGCATAGGCATCCAAGAGATCCATATACGTATTCGTCTTGCTATTGACGTTTACGTTAGTAGGCCCCATCTGTAATACAAACAGTAAATTTTCGGTAGGCTTGTAAGTCATCTTCGCCCTAACACGCCGCAGAGAAAGATCAGATACATTCGAAACGGATTCGTTGTTTACCAAACTCCCCGGATTGAGCTGGCTATATCTCGCCCACAGCTCAGCGTATCCGCTGAAGCTGATATAACGTGTATGCTCCTTATTTAAGAAATGAGTAAGTTTTGGATTTCCAAAATCATTGGTTTGCGCCTCGGCGAGCTGTGCGCTACCTAGTCCCAAACTGAGGAACAATGCCAAGGTAAGCTGTTTTCTATTCATGGTTCAACCTAATTTTGTTTTTTTTGATAAGTCAAAATTAGGCTGAATATGGCGGTGATATTATTAGAAAACCATTAGAATTTTTAGGTTATTCAAGCCCCTTTGGATAGGCAAGTTTAAGTTCAACTGAAAACACAGTTCCTACATGGAGAGTTGAATTAACCGCTACGTTACCCTGATGCATCTCAATAATTCGCTGAACAATTGAGAGGCCGATACCATGTCCGTCTTTTGAAGGCGTACCCGCCACACGGTAAAACAAATCAAAGATATGCGGGATATCTCGGCTGTCTATTCCGATACCATTATCTTTTACCTGCACCTGTGCTATGGTATTATTCCTGGAGAGCAATACCTGAGCAGAATGATCGGCACTATATTTACAGGCATTCTCGATCAGATTAGCAAAGGCCACTTTCAAGAGGTAGGCATTTGCAGAAACCCAAATTTCTTCTTCGTCGATTGCTGCATCTGCATCAAAAGAGATACTCACCCGATATTCTTTATTTTTCTCTAAGACGACTAATTTCGCTTCAAGCAGTATTTCGTCCAGTCTGATTTCTTCAAAATTTACCTGCGAACTATCGTAGTTTGCCCGGGCAAAATCCAGCAAGGCTGTCGAAAGTACCGTAGCCTCTTTCGCATCGAGCAATGCCCTATCAATAGAGGCACAATACTCATCCACATTGGTATTCAGCTGCTGCGCCAACTCCAGTTCGGCGATCATAGCTGCCAAAGGTGTTCTAAACTCGTGTGAAATAATGGATACAAAATGGCGCTGGTTGTTGAAAGATTTTTCCAACCGATTGAACGTATTGTTGAATGTTTCGATAAGTTCTGAGAGTTCGTCTTTCGCATTACTATAGCTGACACGTGTGCTCAAGTTATGTTCGGATACATCCTTGATCTGGTGTATAATGTAATTGATTGGCTTAAGAATATAACGTGCAAATAGAAATGAAGAGAAAAAAATAAAAAACAGGGCAACAACATAGATCGTTATCAAAATATTTTTTAGCCGTTCCATATGTGCAAAGCCCGTTAGATCGTACGCATGTCCGATCAAGAAAAAAGGCTTGCCCTCAAACTGATAGTTCAAGCCCATATACAATTCTTTACCTTGTTCCCAAGTTAAAAAACTAGACCTTTTGATCGATTCTAATCTAACATCTGGATACGTCGGTTCGCCTATATCCGAAAAAACCACCCTATTCTGCTGGTCGAAAACAGTAATCTGCGCTTCGTTGATTAGCTTTTTGTTTTGTTCGTGAATTTTTCTGATCTGATTTTCCTGTACTTTAGCATCAAAAATAATTTCTGCGCGCCAGATGATCTTATAGCGCAGCCGGTCCACAAATTCCTCCTGTCGATTTAGTTCAGAAAAAAAATAAACCGCATACGCGAATAGAAACAGGATGATTGCCGAAGAGAGCGTAAATACCCAGGAGGTTCTATTAACAATCTTCATTCTTTATTGGATAAAATAAATCCATGTCCGGATTTCGTATGAATCAATTTTGGTGAAAAATCGCGATCTATTTTTTTACGCAAATAATTGATATATACGTCAATATAATTCGTACCAGTATCAAAGTTTTTGCTCCAGACATTACGTGCTATCTCATCCTTACTGAGCATAGTTTCCTTATGCTTCAAAAAGAAGTGCAGGAGATCAAACTCTTTTGGCGTCAGTTTGACAAGCTGTCCCTGACTATGAACCTGTTTTCTACGCAGATCAATATTGATACGGTCATAAGTCAGCAGCCCTTTAATCTCTTCTTCACTGATTTCACGATGGCGCTTGAGCAAGACGGCGATGCGTGCAAAAAGTTCGCGTATTTCAAAGGGTTTCACCATATAATCGTCTGCTCCAGCGTCAAAGCCAGATATTTTTTCATCGATACTGCCCAACGCCGTGAGCATGATGATGGGAATTCTGGGGTAAGCCGCACGCATCTGTTTACTGAGCTCTATGCCATTCATTCTTGGTAACATAATATCTATGATTAGCAAATCATATTCAACAGATTTGATCTCTTTGATCGCAGCTTCGGCATCACCAAAAACATTGACCAGATAGCCCTGACTTGCCAATCCTTTCTTCACACTTGAAGCAACACGTTCATTGTCTTCTACGACCATAATCTTTACCATTGTAGCGCTCTTGTATGTATCTATCAATTATTGATTGGCAAAGTTAGTGATTTTTCAAAATGGCAGGACAATGCGGATTAAGATTTCAAATATAAACGTATTTGAATAGCTTTAAATAAATTATCAAAGACCACAGCTTAAGACATAGTCCCAATTAACAGATGACTTGTCAGTGATCTGACCTTATACTGATCTTTGCAGTTCATCAGTTATTTAGTACTAGTTGCTAAACCAACATTCATGTGATGTTTTCGATGTATTTTCCAAAAAGAGTATTTTATTCCCTAAAAGGTAAAATAAGGAGCGATATGGGGCGCTAAGCTGCCTTTAGCTTTATTAAGATTTGTATATTTTATAACTTATATTATATAAAAAGCCGCATCTTATGAAATAATTTCTAACCTATGTATTTTTAAGTGGTCGCCCTTATCTATAGCTTCAAGCTATTCCCATCAAACCTATGTAATCACATCAGCCATATGAATATGCACTCCAAAAAATCCTAGTATTTGTGGATTGACAGCTCGGGTTATTTGACTGAAATTAGTGTATGCTTAGATTAATAGAAAAACGAATGAATACACTTTTATTCGCGCTCTAGGATGA
>NZ_DCRG01000007.1:0-250 GCF_002325125.1 Sphingobacterium sp. UBA1498 | reverse complement strand
TTAATCAGGTTCTGTTTATACTCTTTACCATTACTTAAGGCATACATATATAAATCCGCAAATCCGCTCCCGCGTTTAAATTTTGCAGATAAAGTATATTTTCCATCCGCTAGTTTCACCTCCTGGCTTGACTGAATAATTTGTGAAACCTTGCGTTTAAAATCTACTTTATCATTAATATGCAGACTCTTTTCACCGATTACCTGCTTTCTATCCTCGGTAGTATTGCAATAATTAAGCACGGGAGATA